>NZ_JARGEE010000196.1:0-16951 GCF_033794485.1 Streptomyces sp. MB09-02B | reverse complement strand
CCTCCCACCCCACCCGACCCTGGCGGACACCCTGACCACGGCAGCCCCGACGGCCACCCTGACCACGGCAGCCCCGACGGCCACCCTGACCACGGCAGCCCCGGCAGACACCCTCACCAAGGCAGCCCCCGCAGACACCCTCACCAAGGCAGCCCCGGCGGAGACCTGAGCCGCCACCCCGGCTCGGCGCGGGCGCACCACCGCCTCAGCCGCGGCTTCCAGCCCCTGCCGCCGGGCTGCCAACCACCGCACCCTCACGCCACGAACGTCCGCGGCCCCTCGCCCCCGCCGGACACCCCGTCCCGCACCAACCGTGCCGCCGCCGCCAGCCGCACCGCCGCCTCCTCGGCGACTGCTCCCCCCACGGTGAACGGCAGCCGCACATACCCCTCGAACGCCCCGTCCACCCCGAACCGGGGCCCGGACGGCACCCGGACCCCCACGCGCTCGCCCACCTCGGCGAGCCGGGACCCCGAGAGCCCTCCGGTGCGGACCCACAGCGTCAGCCCACCCCGCGGCTCCGAGAACTCCCAGTCCGGCAGCTCCCGACGCACCGCGGCCACCAGGTCGTCCCGGTTCTCCCGGGCCTGCTCCCGCCGCACCCCCACGGCCTGCGCCCAACCTCCCGTACTCATCAGCCAGTTCACGGCCAACTGCTCCAGCACCGGCGTCCCCAGATCCGCGTACGCCCGTGCCGCAACCAGGCTCCGGATCACCTCCGGCGCCGCCCGCACCCACCCGATCCGCATCCCCGCCCAGAACGCCTTGCTGGCCGATCCGACCGTGATGACCGTGGACCCCGCCGGATCGAAGGCGCACACGGGCCGCGGCATCTCCACGTCGTCGTCGAGCCACAGCTCGCTCATCGTCTCGTCGGCCACGAGCACCGTCCCGGCGCCCCGAGCCGCGTCAACGAGCCCCCGCCGCCGGTCCTCGTCGGCGAGCGCCCCGGTCGGGTTGTGGAAGTCGGCGACGACGTACGCCAGTCGGGGCGCCGCGTCCCGCAGTACCTGCCGCCACCGGTCCATGTCCCACCCGGCGAGCCCCTCCGCCATGGCGACCGGCACCAGCCGCGCCCCGGCCTCCCGCATGAGCTGCAGGATGTTGGCGTACGACGGCGACTCCACCGCGATCCGCTCACCGCGCCCCGCGAAGAGGTGGCAGATGGCGTCCATGGCGCCCATGGCGCCGGTGGTGACCATGATCTGCTCGGGCATCGTCGGGATGCCACGCGCGGTGTACCGGTCGGCGAGCATGGCGCGCAGGGCGGGCAGCCCGGCCGGGTAGTCGCCGTGCGTGTGGGCGTAGGGCGGCAGTTCCTCCAGCGCGCCCTGCACCGCCCGGGTGAGCCAGGGCTCGGGCGCGGGCAGGGCGGCGCAGCCCAGGTCGATCATCGAGCCGAGCGCCTCGGGCGGCAGCGGCTCCAGACCACGCGCCGGCAACGGCTTCCCCGCCGGGACGGCCGTCCAACTGCCCGCTCCCCGCCGGGACTCCAGGAACCCCTCGGTGCGCAGCGCCTCGTAGGCCGCCGCCACTGTCGTACGGCTCACGGAGAGGGAGAGCGCCAGCTCCCGCTCGGCGGGCAGCCGGGCCGCGACGGGCACGCGGCCCTCCAGCACGAGCAGGCGGATCCCGTCGGCGAGCGCGCGGTAGGCGGGCGGGCGGCGGGTGCCGGGGCCGGCGGGACGCTCCTGCTGGGAGGTGAGCAGCCGCGCGAGCTGCGCCGCACCCACCGCTGAAGTCCACTGCGCCATGATTCCAGTCCACCTTCCGCGAATTGGCCATGGATGCCATCTCTCTCCAAGCCACAGAGTGTCATGCATCAGGCCACCGGCACCACCAGGGGGACGTCTTGCCCACACAGCACGAGCCGCGGCGCGAGCCACAGCAGGACCCGAGGCAGGACGGGCCGGGGCACGCACAGCGGCACCGGGGCCGCCGGCTGGTCCAGCTCTACACCGGGCTCGCGCTGTACGGCGCCAGCTCCGCGCTCCTCGTACGGGCGGGCCTCGGCCTGGAGCCCTGGAACGTGCTGCACCAGGGCCTGGCGGAACTGACCGGGCTGACCATCGGTGTGGTGTCGATCGTCGTGGGCGCGGTCGTGCTGCTCCTGTGGATCCCGCTCCGTCAGCGCCCGGGCCTCGGCACGGTCTCCAACGTCTTCGTGGTGGGCATCGCGATGGACGCCACGCTGGCGCTGGTGCCCCAGGCGCACACCATGGCCGTACGGATCCCCCTGCTGGCCGCCGGGATCGTGCTGAACGGCGCGGCGACCGGCCTCTACATCGCGGCCCGCTTCGGCCCGGGTCCGCGCGACGGCCTGATGACGGGGCTGCACCGGCGTACCGGCCGCTCGCTGAGGCTGATGCGGACGGCCGTGGAGGTGGCGGTGCTGGCGACCGGCTTCGCCCTCGGCGGCACGGTCGGGGTGGGCACCCTGCTCTACGCCCTCTGCATCGGTCCCCTCGCCCAGTTCTTCCTGCGCGTGTTCGCCGTGCCCTCGGAATCCGGCAGCACGGTCGTTGCCGCCGGTCCATCGAAGCGAGCCATACTTCCCGGGTGACCGCCCTCATACGCCACCCCTACCTCGACCACCCGGGCCCGATCGCCTTCGCCCACCGGGGCGGGGCGGCCGACGGCCTGGAGAACACGACGGCCCAGTTCCGGCGGGCGGTGGAGGCGGGTTACCGCTACATCGAGACCGATGTCCACGCCACGCTCGACGGCAAGCTCGTCGCCTTCCACGACTCGACCCTGGACCGGATGACCGACGGGGCCGGCCGGCTGGCCGACCTGCCGTGGAAGGAGATCCGCCACGCGCGCGTGGCCGGCGCCGAGCCGGTCCCCCTCTTCGAGGACCTCCTGGAAGAGTTCCCCGACGTCCGCTGGAACATCGACGTCAAGGCGGAGCCGGCCCTCCACCCCCTGCTCAACCTCATCGCCCGTACCCAGTCGTGGGACCGGGTCTGCGTCGGCGCGTTCTCCGAGTCGCGGGTGGCCCGGGCCCAGCGCCTCGCCGGTCCGCGCCTGGCCACCTCGTACGGCACGAGCGGTGTGCTGGGGCTGCGGCTGCGGTCGTGGGGCGTCCCCGCCACGGTGCGCCGCTCGGCGGTCGCCGCGCAGGTGCCCGAGTCGCACGCCGGGGTGCCCGTGGTCGACCACCGGTTCGTGCGCGCGGCTCACGCGCGCGGGCTGCAGGTGCACGTCTGGACCGTGAACGAACCGCAACGTATGCACCGGCTCCTGGACCTGGGCGTCGATGGCATCATGACCGATCACATCGACACGCTGCGCAAGGTGCTTGAGGACCGCGGGACCTGGGTCTGACACCCTCGCGCGGCCCGTTCAGGGGGAAGCGAGGGGCACGGGTGGGCACCGACACCGTGCGGACGGACGAGGCCGACGAGGCCGCGGGCAGGCGGCGCGAACAGCGCGGCTGGTACTTCTACGACTGGGCCTGCTCCGTCTACTCGACCAGCGTCCTGACCGTGTTCCTCGGCCCCTATCTGACCGAGGTCGCCAAGTCCGCCGCCGACCCGGACGGCTACGTCCATCCGCTGGGCATACCGGTGCGCGCCGGTTCCTTCTTCGCGTACTCGGTGTCCCTGTCGGTGATCCTCGCCGTGGTGATCATGCCGCTGGTGGGCGCGGCCGCCGACCGCACGGGCCGCAAGAAGCCCCTCCTGGCCGCGACCGCCTATGTCGGTGCCGCCGCGACCGCGGGGATGTTCTTCCTGGACGGCGACCGCTATCTGCTCGGCGGCCTCCTGCTGATCGTGGCGAACGCGGCGCAGTCCGTGGCGATGATGCTCTACAACTCCTACCTGCCCCAGATCGCCCCGCCCGAGGAACGCGACGCCGTGTCCTCCCGGGGTTGGGCCTTCGGCTACGCGGCAGGCTCCCTGGTCCTGGTCGCGAACCTGATCCTCTTCACCGCCCACGACTCCTTCGGCATCTCCGAGGGCATGGCCGTCCGCATCTGCCTGGCCTCGGCGGGCCTGTGGTGGGGCGCCTTCACCCTGATCCCGCTGAAGCGCCTGCGCGACCGGCGCCGCCCGGCCGGCGAGTCCGCGGGCGCCGAGGGGGCGACGTCCCCGGGGCTGCGTCAACTGGCCGCGACCGTCCGTGACATGCGGCGCCACCCGCTGACCCTGAGTTTCCTCCTCGCCTACCTCGTCTACAACGACGGCATCCAGACGGTGATCTCCCAGGCCTCGGTGTACGGCTCCGAGGAACTCGACCTGGAGCAGTCCACGCTCATCGTGGCGGTGCTGCTGGTGCAGGTCCTGGCGGTGGGCGGCGCCCTCGGCATGGGCCGGCTCTCCCGCCGTTACGGCGCCAAGCGCACGATCCTCGGCTCCCTGGTCGCCTGGACCCTGATCCTCGCCGCCGGCTACTTCCTCCCGGCGAGCGCCCCGCTGTGGTTCTTCGTCCTCGCCTCGGGCATCGGTCTGGTCCTCGGCGGCAGCCAGGCCCTGTCCCGCTCCCTCTTCTCCCACCTCGTCCCGCCCGGCAAGGAGGCCGAGTACTTCGCCGCGTACGAGATGAGCGACCGCGGCATGAGCTGGCTGGGTCCGCTGCTGTTCGGCGTGACCTACCAGCTGACCGGAAGTTATCGGGACGCGATCATCTCGCTGGTGGCCTTCTTCGTCCTGGGCTTCGCCCTGCTCACGAGGGTTCCGGTGCGCCGGGCGATCAACGACGCGGGCAATCCCGTACCGGACAGGATTTAGCGCCGGAAGCGAAAGGGCTGTAGTGTACGCGTTTGGCCTGCCAGGCGTACCGTTACTGCGCGTCAAAGATGCCGAAACGCTGGGTGACATCTGCTGTCAGATGTGACAAACCGGGCGCCGGTGGGTACAACAAGGGCGGCTACGACGGCGACGCATGACCCGGAACGGGACACGCAACGGGAATCTTTACCGCCGACCGGACGTTGACCGGATGACGACGACAGCGACACCTGTCCTGTGGGCGACAAGCCCGGGAGGCACGATTCATGAGTGAGCGAGCTCTTCGCGGCACGCGCCTCGTGGTGACCAGCTACGAGACGGACCGCGGCATCGACTTGGCTCCGCGCCAGGCCGTGGAGTACGCATGCGAGAAGGGGCACCGCTTCGAGATGCCCTTCTCGGTCGAGGCGGAGATTCCGCCGGAGTGGGAGTGCAAGGTCTGCGGGGCCCAGGCACTCCTTGTGGACGGCGACGGCCCTGAGGAAAAGAAGGCCAAGCCCGCGCGTACGCATTGGGACATGCTGATGGAGCGGCGCACCCGTGAGGAACTCGAAGAGGTCCTCGAAGAGCGCCTGGCGGTTCTCCGCTCCGGCGCGATGAACATCGCGGTGCATCCGCGAGACAGCCGCAAGTCCGCGTAGCCCCTCCGGGGGTCAGGCGGACACACAGCGCAACCGATGACCGCGGGCGCCGTACGAACATGTACGGCGCCCGCGGTCTTTGTCATGCGTTGTCGGGTGCGGGTGAGTGGGGCTTCTCGCAGTTCCCCGCGCCCCTAAAAGCTCCAGGCCCTGCGGGCCTGGAAAAAGCCGGGGCGCAGCCCCTTGGTGGGGGCACCTCCCGCTCGAGCGAAGCCGAGAGTGGGGGAGGGACGGGCAGGGCGGCAGGGGCGAGAAAACCGTCAGTGGTCCAGTGGCGGATAGGGGCCGGCCGGCGGCGCGTCGTCCCGGATCACCTCACCCGGCACGACCTTCCCGTCGGGCCGATGAATACGCGCCTGCTGGAAGGCGTCCCCGAGAGAACCAGAACTCGCCTCACGGATCTTCCGCTCGAAGGTCCGCTCCGTATAGCGCCCCAACGCCCTCTGCACCGGCGGAATCAGCAGCACCAGCCCCACCGCGTCCGAAACCAGCCCCGGCAGCATCAGCAGCAGACCGCCCAGCATCAGGAAGCCGTTGCCCTCGCTCTTGCCTGAACCGGAGGCGGACTCGACCCCCGCAGCGGCCACACCCCCCTGCTGCTGTTGCAGGGTCTCGGACAGTGCCCTGAACGCCCTCCGCCCGGCCCGCTTGACCACGGCGGAGCCGCCGAGGAACCCGGCGACGAGCAGCAGGAAGACCGTGAACCCGCCGGCCGCGCCCGCGACCACCGTGAGCAGCCAGATCTCCAGCACCAGCCACGCGGCGACGCCCAGCGGCAGGAACGTGCGCAGCCGGGAACGCCGGGGCCGGGCGGGGTGGGTCGAGGACGGAACGCCAGTCGTCATGCTCCCAGTGTGCCTGGACCGGGCTCAGCACGGGATAAGAGGATGATCAGGCCTTCTTGTCGCCCTGTCCCGACGCGTCCTGTCCCGACGCCCTGTCATCCCGTCCCGACGCCCTGTCGTCCCGTGCCGGCTTGTCGTCCCGTCCCAGCACCTTGCCGACCCGCTCCCCCACGCCCCACGCCGTGACCCGCCACAGCGCCTCGACGAGGATGTCCCGGCTCATCTTGGAGTCGCCCAGCTCGCGCTCGACGAAGGTGATGGGCACCTCGACGACGTGGTAGCCCGCCTTGACCGCGCGGCGGGCGAGGTCGACCTGGAAGCAGTACCCCTGGGAGGCGACCTCGTCGAGGCCGAGCCCTTCGAGGGTCTCGCTGCGGAACGCCCGGTAGCCGCCTGTGACGTCACGAACGGGCACGTCGAGCAGCACGCGGGAGTAGAGGCTGCCGCCGCGGGAGATGAACTCGCGGGACTTCGGCCAGTTCACCACACGCCCGCCCGGCACCCAGCGGGAGCCGAGGACGAGGTCGGCGCCCTTGAGCGCGGTGAGCAACCTGGGCAGTTCCTCGGGCTGGTGCGAGCCGTCGGCGTCCATCTCGATGAGGACGCCGTAGCCGTTCTCCATGCCCCAGCGGAAGCCCGCGAGGTAGGCCGCGCCGAGGCCTTCCTTGCCCTGGCGGTGCAGCACCTGGACCTGGTCGTCCTCGACGGCCAGTTCGTCGGCGAGCTTGCCGGTGCCGTCGGGGCTGTTGTCGTCGGCCACCAGGACGTGCACGTCGGGAACGGCCTTGCGCACCCGGCCCACGATCGCCTTGATGTTCTCCGCCTCGTTGTAGGTCGGGATGATCACCAAGGCCGTGCCGAGCGGGCCGAACCGCCTCTCCTGGCCTTGAGCCGCGAGGGTCCCGTCGCCGTCGTTCACTGCTGCCCCTTCAAGTCCTCCGTACGCAGGGGACCACCATAGTGGCCACGGCCTGCGATGGAGTGTCGGCCGGTGTCCAGAGGGGTGTGGATTCAACAGGGGGTGTGCGGGAGCGCGCTCTGCGTAGCATCCGGCCCTGTGCGCCAGCGCAAGAAGATCTCCCCCGCACCGACGAGGCGGCGAATGGGGAATCGCCCGCTGCGGATGGGGGCCCGGCGCCCTTCGGGCCGACCTGGGGCCCGCTGGCTGCGGGTCGACCGAAAGCCGTTGTCTACTGAACGTCCGGGCCCCACCCGGGTCACACCTACCCGACCGGGCCGGAACGTTCCCTCGCCGGAGCGCTAGCCCTGGGCCTGGCTCCCAGTGTGGTGCGCCGGTGCGGCACACCACCCCTGACCCAGCGGCGCTCCGACGCCGCGCGGAAGTTCCCCGGTCGGACGTCCGGTGGTGGACCCGGCAGAACCTACCCGCCCCCTGCCGCCGACTGTCAACCGCCGTCTGACCTGCGGCGATTCCCTCAAATGCCTGGTCGGCGGGGAGGATGCGCAGGTCGCGCGGCGGGCCGATGGGCCATGATCGGCTGCGCGCCGTCCCGGGAGATCACTCGCCCGGCCGTACGAAAACCGTGCGTCCCGCCACCACGGTCCGCAGACAGACGGGCAGGTCGGAGCCGGGGCTCAGGTCGGGCAGACCGGGGGTGCCGGAACGGGGGTCGGTGGACCAGCGGGCGACGCGGTCGTCGGGAGCCTGGACGACGAGGTCACCGGTGCGCCACACCGCGTAGTCCGCGGGGGCGCCCGGCACGAGGACGCCCGCGTCGTCGCGTCCGATCGCCCGCCAGCCGCCCCGGGTGTGCGCCGTGAACGCGGCGCGCACGGAGACCCGGTGCTCCGGCGTGCGGTGAAAGGCCGCCGCGCGGACGGTGCCCCAGGGGTCGAGGGGCGTGACCGGGCTGTCGGAGCCGAACGCCAGGGGCACGCCGGCGCGCAGCAGGGCCGCGAACGGGTTCAGGGTGCGGGCACGGTCGGCCCCCAGCCGCTGGGCGTACATGCCCTCCGCCCCGCCCCACAGCGCGTCGAACGCCGGCTGGACGGAAGCGGTGAGGCCGAGTTCGGCAAAGGCGGCGACGGTGTCGGGGGTGAGCATCTCGGCGTGCTCGACACGGTGCCGGGCCGCCCGCACCCGGGCCAGGCCGACTTTCTCGGCCGCCGCCCGCACCCCTTCGACCACGGAGGCCACCGCGGCGTCCCCGATGGCGTGGAAGCCCGCCTGGAGGCCCGCTTCGGTGCAGGCGACCACATGGGCGGCGACCGCGACGGCGTCCAGGTAGGCCGTGCCGGTGTGGGCGGCGTCGGCGTACGGCTGGTGCAGGCACGCCGTATGCGAGCCGAGGGCGCCGTCGACGAAGAGGTCGCCGGCGGCGCCGACCGCCCCGAGGGCGCGCGCCTTCTCGACGTCGCGCTCCGCCCAGTAACCGACGACGCGCGGGCCGGGCTCCTCGGCGGAGAGCCGCAGCAGGCCCGTGAAGTCGTCCTCGGAGGAGATCTCGGGGCCCGCGCACTCGTGGACCGAGCCGATGCCGAGCGAGGCGGCGTGGGCGAGGGCGGCGCGCTGGGCCTCGGTGCGCTGGGCGGGGGTGATGGCGCCCAGGGCGGTGGCGCGGACCGCGTGATGGGCGTCGCGGGTGAGCGGGCCGTCCTCGACGGTGCCGACGCCCGGGACCAGGTCCAGCAGGGCGGTGGTGACGACCGCGGAGTGGACGTCGATCCGGCTCAGGTAGAGCGGGCGGCCGCCGACGGCCTCGTCGAGTTCGGCGCGGGTCGGGGGGCGGCCCCCGGGCCAGCGGGCGGCGTCCCAGCCGTGGCCGAGGAGGACACGGTCGGCGGGACGGGCGGCTGCGAATTCACGTACGAGAACGAGCGCGGCCTCCAAGGAGGGGGCGGCGGAGAGGTCGAGGCCGGTGAGTGCGAGACCGGTGGCCGTGGTGTGCACATGGGCGTCGGTGAAGGCCGGTGTGACCAGGGCGCCTTCGAGGTCGACCACCTTGTCGACGCCGGCCGCGAAGGCGTCGGCGGCGCCCTCGGAGCCGACCCAGGCGATCTGGCCGTGCTCCACGACCATCGCGGTGGCGAACGGGTCGGCGGGGCTGTGGACTTCTCCACCGCGGAGCAGCACGGTGTCCGACGGGGCGGTGCGATCACTCATGGGGACAGTTTCGCGTGTGCGGGCCGCCGCGATGTACTTGGGCCGGTGTTTCGAGGCGCCAGGCGCTGTCGGCTGTGCCCGCCCGCTCCGCCCTGCGGAACTATTGCCCACAGCGGTGAGCAGCAAGCAGCGGAGGGAAGTCGGCGGCGGGCGCGGACCGCGCCGGCCCGCCGCGCCGCTCAGATCCTCGGGGGCCTCGCCTCGTACGGCGTGGACAGGACGACCGTCGTCCGCGTCGAGACGCCGGCCAGCGACCGCAGCCTCGCCAGCAGTTCCTCCAGTTCGTGCGGGGTCGCCACGCGGACCTTGAGGATGTAGTTCTCGTCGCCGGCGACGCTGTGGCAGGCCTCGATCTCCGGGACACCGGCAAGGCGTTCGGCGATGTCGTCGGGGGCGCTGGGGTCGAACGGTTTGACCGAGATGAACGCGGTCATCGGCAGCCCGACGGCCTCCGGGTCGACGACCGCGGCATAGCCCCGGATGACGCCACGCTGCTCGAGTCGGCGCACGCGCTGATGCACCGCCGACGTGGACAGGCCCGTGGCCTTGCCCAGGTCGGTGTAGCTCATCCGCCCGTCCGCGACGAGCAGCTGCACGATCTGTCGGTCCAGCTCCTCCATGGCGCAAGAACCTACAGGGCGGTTGATCTCCTCCGATACCTGAGCGGCGCAGGTCATGCCCGGTTCGTGATGTGCTTGAGAGCCACCTGTGAGCCATACGGGTGACAGTCGGACCATGTGGGGCACCTGCGAGCGGCATGTGACGAAGACCACAGCACCCGAACAGGCTTCGTGATGATCTCGTGATTACCTCGGAGACGGGACGGGAAGTGCTTGCTGTGGTCGAGGCCGCAGTGCCTTCACGGCCCAGCCCGAGGGGGAGAATCCCATGCAGAGTCTTAAGCGCCCTGGTCGCACCGTGCCCAAGCGGCTCCAGGCGGTCATCGAGCCCGAGCCGGAGGGCGTCGAACCGGACGACGAGTTCGACGCGTACGACGCCTTCGAGATGTACCGGGTGATCTGCCCGGACTGCGCTCAGCCCATCGCCCTGCTGTCCGAGGAGGACAGCCTGCCCGAGCACGCACGCGTCGTGTCGCCATGGAACCCGTTCGGGCTCACGGCCTGCGCAGGCACCGGCCGTTCGGCGAGCGAGGCCCGGTCGGCGGACGAGTCCGTCGAGCCGCAGGAGCAGGACACCGCGCTTCTGTTGACACTCCCTCAGGGCCTCGACTGGCGGACCCAGCCCTTCTCGCACGTCGGCGGCCCGGGCTCGCGTCCTATGCGCGTTCCGGTGATGCGGCGTCAGCAGCCCGAGCCGCGCCAGGCCGATCAGCGCCAAGCCGCCTGATTCCGGGCCCGGTCGGGCCCGGCGCCTCCGCGCCCGGCGGGCAGGCCCGTCCTGCCCCGTTCGGTTCCGGCGCGAACTCAGACACGATTCCCGGGAACGGTGACCGGCTCGCCCTCGTGCGCGTTGGCCCGGTATGACCCCAACTTTTTCGGTGACCGGGAGTCGGCGTCACATCTTCGTGCCGGCTTCGGCAGAATCGCTTCCGCAAGGGTCGGCCCAGCAACAGGACCCGCCCATCTACCGGGCTCTGCTGCGGACTTGGGCCGACCGGGGCCGCACCCTGCCGGGGCGTCACGACCCGGAGTGGGTGCGGCTGGTGACACCGCCGGGCGGCCTCGACCAGTTCGGCACCCCCACGGACCCGTTCGCGGCGCCCGACTTCTTCCGTGGTTCGTTCAGCGTGACTCGGGCCCCGCGAGGTGGCGGGCGATGACCATGCGCTGGATCTGATTGGTGCCCTCGACGATCTGGAGCACCTTGGCCTCGCGCATGTACCGCTCGGCGGGGAAATCCGCCGTGTAGCCGTACCCGCCGAGGATCTGGACGGCATCCGTGGTGACCTTCATCGCGGCGTCGGTGCACAGCAGCTTCGCCATGGCCGCCTGCTTGGAGAACGGCCTGCCCGCGTCGCGCAGCCGTGCTGCGGAGAGGTAGAGCGCGCGGCCCGCCTCCACCTGGGTCGCCATGTCCGCGAGCATGAAGCGCAGCCCCTGGAAGTCGGAGATCGGCCGTCCGAACTGCCGCCGCCCGGTGGCGTAGGCGACCGCTTCGTCCAGTGCCGCCTGGGCCACGCCGATCGCGCAGGCGGCGATGCCGAGCCGTCCGGAGTCGAGCGCGGACAGGGCGATCGCGAAGCCCTGACCCTCCTCGCCGATCCGCCGGCTGTCGGCGACCCGCACCCCGTCGAAGTGGAGCTGTGCGGTGGGTGAGCCCTTCATGCCCATCTTCCTCTCGGGTGCCGCGGCGCTCAGCCCCTCGGCGTCACCCGGCACCAGGAAGGCCGTGATGCCCCGGGAACCGGAGCCCTCGCCGCCCGTGCGGGCCATCACCGTGTAGAAGTCCGCGATGCCGCCATGGGTGATCCAGGCCTTGGTGCCGCTGATCACCCAGTCTTCGCCGTCCCGTACCGCTCTGGTCCGCAGGGACGCGGCGTCCGAGCCGGACGAGGGCTCGGAGAGGCAGTACGCGCCGAGAAGACGGCCGCCGAGCATCGCCGGCAGCCGCTCGGCCTGCTGCTCCTTGGTGCCGTAGTTGGCGAGGGCGTGGCAGGCGAGGGTGTGGACGCTGGCCCCGAGGCCGACGGTGAGACGGGCCATGGCCAGCTCTTCCAGCGCCTGCAGATAGACCTCGTACGGCTGGTCGCCGCCGCCGTGTGCCGCGTCGTACGGCAGGCCGAGCAGTCCCGACTCGGAGAGCAGGACGAAGAGTGCGCGGGGGAAGCGGCCGGCGTCCTCCTCCTCGGCCGCGTGCGGGACGATCTCCCGCTGCGCGATCTCGCGGACGAGCGAGATCAGATCCCGGGCCTCTTCCGTGGGCAGTTGACGGTCCACCGGCTGCGCGGCGCGGTCGGGCATGGCGACGCCCTCCTCCCTGTCGGGCACTGCGGCGCACACACACCGGGGTGTGGTGGTGCCGCCGGGTCTCACGTGCCACAGCCGATGGTCCTCCTCCGGATCACGGAAGCCGCTGATCAGCGGCGGTGGCGTTGGGAGTATGCCCGATCCGGAGCAGCGAATCACCGGTTAACGACCGTTCATTCGGACACCTGCGAGGTGCGCCGCGCCCCGACCCGAATTGGTCCGAACCATTGACCCTAGTGGTCTAGTCCTCTACGTTCTCCCCCATCAACGCGACACCGCGTTCACGCCTCTCGGCACAGCAGGTCCAGGCAGCACCCTCCCCGCCTCGCTCCCCTCCCCCGGAGTCACGATGCTCAGACCGCACAACCCCCGCGTCCCCGTCAGGACGCTTGTCACCGCCACGTGTTGCGCCGCCCTCGGCGCCGGACTCCTCGCCGGAGCGGGCACCGCGACCGCCACCTCCGCGCAGCCCGGCTCCCAGCACCGCACCCCCGGCGCGGCCCCGTCCAAGGTCGTCGGCTACTTCATCGACTGGGGGATCTACGACCGGAAGTACTACGTCAAGAACATCGAGACGTCCGGCGCGGCGAAGAAGCTCACGCACATCAACTACGCCTTCGGCAACGTCGTCCACGGCAAGTGCGCTCTCGGCGACGCCTGGGCCGACACCGACAAGCCCTTCACCGCCGAGGAGTCCGTGGACGGCGTCGCGGACACCGCGGACCAGCCGCTGAGCGGCAACTTCAACCAGCTGCTCAAGTTGAAGAAGCTGCACCCGAAGCTCAAGATCGTCTGGTCGTTCGGCGGCTGGACCTGGTCCGGCGGCTTCGGCGAGGCGGCCAAGGACCCGGAGGCCTTCGCGAACTCCTGCTACGACCTCGTCGAGAACTCCCGCTGGAAGGACGTCTTCGACGGGATCGACATCGACTGGGAGTACCCCAACGCCTGCGGACTCACCTGCGACACCAGCGGCAGTGAGGCCTTCGAGGACCTGATGGCCGCACTGCGCAAACGATTCGGCAAGAAGGAGCTCGTCACCGCGGCGATCACGGCCGACGCCAAGCCCGGCGGCAAGATCGACGCGGCGGACTACGCGGGCGCCGCCAAGTACGTCGACTGGTACAACCCGATGACCTACGACTACTTCGGCTCGTGGGACTCGACCACCGCCCCGCACTCGCCGCTGTATCCGTACCCGGGCATCGCCGACAAGCACTTCAACACCGCCGCCACCATTCAGAAGCTGAAGAGCCTCGGCATCCCGTCCTCCAAGCTGCTGCTCGGCATCGGCTTCTACGGCCGCGGCTGGACCGGCGTCACGCAGTCGGCGCCCGGCGGCACGGCGACCGGCCCGGCGGCGGGGACGTACGAGGCGGGCTACGAGGACTACAAGGTGCTCAAGAAGACGTGCCCGGCCAACGGGATCGTCGGTG
The DNA here is from genome assembly GCF_033794485.1 of Streptomyces sp. MB09-02B. NCBI lineage: Bacteria > Bacillati > Actinomycetota > Actinomycetes > Kitasatosporales > Streptomycetaceae > Streptomyces > Streptomyces sp. MB09-02B. The sequence goes on along the minus strand of NZ_JARGEE010000196.1, from coordinate 3,248 downwards.
GCACCGCGTACGCCAAGTGCGGTGACGACTGGTGGAGTTACGACACCCCGCGGACCATCAAGGGGAAGATGGCGTACAAGCACGCGCAGGGCCTCGGCGGCACCTTCTTCTGGGAACTGAGCGGTGACACCGCCGACGGTGAGCTGATCAAGGCGATCAAGTAACCGCCACGACGGGGGACTCGGGGTGGGGGTCGGTCGGCAAACCCCCACCCCGAGTGCGTTTCACGCGGCTGCTCGGTCTCAGACGTCCCGGCGGGCCGGCTCCGGCGCGAGATACGCCGGGGCGAGTTCCTCGATGGCGCGCAGCGAGCCGCCCAGCATCTTGACGAGCAGATCGCGCATGGTGTCGCGGGGCAGTTCAGGGCGGGCGATCCAGTCGAGGGTGGCGCCCTCGACGGCGCAGACCCAGCCGAACAGGCCCATGCGGGCGACCGGTTCGATGTCGGTCCTGCCGTACGCGCCCTCGGCGACGGTGGCGACGATCGCCTCCCGGACGCCGTCCCGGATGGCGTGTACCTGGGTGTCGAAGCCGACCCCGCCACTGACGATCGTGCGGTAGGCGGCCTGGTTGTCCTCCGCGTACCGGAGATAGCAGTCTATGGTCCGGTGCACCCGTTCCACGGGCGGCAGTTGGAGTCCGCTCGCCGCGAAGGTGATCAGATCGGCCACCGAGTCCTCGACGATCGCGAGGTAGTAGCCGCGCTTGGACTTGAAGTAGTAGTAGATCAGTCCCTTGGCCACGTGCGCCTGGCGTGCGATGTCGTCCATGGACAACGTGTCGTACGACGTGTCGGCGAACAACTTGCGCCCGATGGAGATGAGTTCGGCGCGGCGCGCCAGCGAACGGTCGGTGCCACGAGCCCGCGGCGGCTCGACTCCACGCTGTTGACTGCTATTCAATTTCGGTCCTGGTCTCCAACTGCCAGCGGGACAACCGCAGTATCGCAGACCCTCACCACCAGCTTGTTCGACTCTGATCGACAGAATCGACCGGCGGCTCAGGTCACAGCAGACCCAGCTGGGCCACCAGCATCGCGACGACCACGACCAGGGTCCAGCCCATCACGTGCTCGACGATCTTCGGGCCGTCGTCCTCGGGCCCGCCCGTGCGGGTCCGGACGCGGGTGGCGGTGGCGGAGGTCGCGGTCATGGCAGCTCGCTGGTGTGATCGGTAAGCGGTGGGCTCCCCCACCGCCGCGTCCACCTTGCCACCGCTTGGGCGGTTCGCGGCCGAGACCTTGGTCACACATCGGCGCGGCCCCCGGTCGCCCGGGGGCCGCGCCGCACGGTCCGCCGTGTCAGCGGATGCCCACCGCCGCGAGCGCCGCGCGCTGGCGGGCCGTCGGCCGCGCCGGGAAGTACAGGTAGCAGACGCCGCCGGTGCCGGAGACGACCTTGCCGGCGGCGTTGTACCGCTTGGTCCGCAGCCAGATGTTCTCCCACTCGCGCCGTCGGTAGACCCGGCGCACCGCCTCGTTGGTCGGGGAGTTCGGGTCGTTGGCGATGACGTCGCCGTCGGCGGTGAAGCCGATCACCGTCATCAGGTGCCCGGAGGTGCCGTACCCCGCGCCCGTCAGCTCCTCCGCGAGGAACGACTGGGAGGTGATCGCCGGGATGCCCGCCGCGATCAGGGTCTCCAGGTCGGTGAGCGAGCCCAGCCGGGTCACCACGCCCTGGAGGTCCTGGTAGGTGGCGGCGTACGCGGCGTTGAAGGGCCAGTTGCCGCAGCCCTCGTACTGGTAGTCGAAGGTGAACCGCGCCGCGTGGCACACCTGCGGGTCCGCGAACGCCGGGTCGACCCAGGCCAGGTCGGCGGCGGTGGGCTTCCGGCCCCAGAACTCTATGACCATCTGCGAGGAGGTGGGGCTGCACCAGGCCTCGCCGCCGTTGTCGTACTCGGGGTACTGGCCCTTGTGGGTCTCCTGCGAATAGCGCGGGACGTTCAGTTCCCGTGCGATCCCGGGCGTCGAGGCGGGGACGGTGAAGCGGTCGGGGACGTCGGAGCCCATCGCGCCGAGGCGCCAGACCGTGGGGGTGAGCCGGGTGCCGGGCGTGCGGTACAGGGTCAGGCGCAGCCGGTACGAAGCGAGGCGCAGGCCGGTCGCCGGGTCGTCGATCGCGAAGGTGTCCGTCCAGACGCTGCTCCTGCCGTCCTTCTGACCGTCGACGGAGGTGCGTCTGATGTCCCGGTCACCTGCCGCCCATCGGCCGAGGACGTACCAGGGCGTGTCGGTGCCGTCGGAGTACGTGCCCTTGAGCTCGATCCCGATCCAGGTGCCGTCGGGGGTGTGCGCGTTCCAGGAGGCGACGGCCTCGGTGGCGGGCACCGTGAGCGGGTGCACCGGGGAGGTCCAGGTCGCGTACTCCCAGGCGGCCGTACGCCCGGTGTGCGGGTCGGTGTAGTCGGCGGTCCCGAGCGGTGTGCCGATCACCAGCCCCGGGCGCGTCCCCGCCTTCGCCACGGTGCCCCGGGCGCTGCCCGAGCACCAGTCGGCGTACGAGGTCCAGGCGCGGTAGTCGGTGGAGCGTTCCGGTGCTCGCGCGGGGCGGACCGGGGGTGCGCCCCGGCCGCTCTTGGTGTCCGCGACCGCCTGGCTCGGCGCTCCCCCGGCCGCGGCGGCGGCGGTGGCGACGGCTGCGGTCAGGACGGTCCTGCGGGACGGCTCGGAGAGGCTCGTCATCTGCGGGTGACCCCCAGTGGTCCGGAAGGAACGGTTCAGACGCACGGCTGTTCGCCCACTATGACCGTCGGGGAACGACTTCTGCCAGCACCGCGCGCCACGCCACGCCCGCCAATATTGGTCGACACCAGTGGCGTATCCGTGGCCGCGCGGCACGGTGTTTCAATCCACGTATGCGTGACTTCCCCGCCCCCGTGGACCCCGCCGTCGACGATCTCGCCGCCCGGCTGCGGCGGCTGCCGCCGTCGTGCGGGCCGGTCCGGCTGGTCGGGGTCGACGGGCACGCCGGTTCCGGGAAGAGCACCTTCGCGGGGCGGCTGGCCGACGCGCTCGGTGGCGCCCCCGTGCTGCACCTCGACGACATCGCGACGCACGAGGAACTGTTCGCGTGGACGGATCGCCTGCTGGAGCAGGTGATCGAACCGCTGCGCCGCGGGCGGAGCGCGCGCTACGTCCCCTACGACTGGCGTGGGCGCGCCTTCGGCCCGGCGCGTGTGCTGCCGAGCGCGCCCGTGGTCGTCGTCGAGGGGGTGGGGGCGGGTCGGCGGGTGTTGCGGCCGCATCT
>NZ_JARGEE010000195.1:0-17009 GCF_033794485.1 Streptomyces sp. MB09-02B | reverse complement strand
GAGCGGGGCTCGCCGAGCGGGGGTGGGTGGTGGTGTCCGGCGGCGCGTACGGCGTGGACGGCGCCGCGCACCGGGGCGTGCTCGGGGTCGGGGGAGCGACCGTCGCCGTGCTGGCCTGCGGGGTCGACCGGCCGTATCCCCGTGGGCACATCCAGCTGATCAGCAGGATCGCGGAACAGGGTCTTGTGGTCGGGGAGTTGCCGCCCGGGGAGCACCCGACGCCGAGCCGGTTCATCCAGCGGAACAGGGTCATCGCCGCGCTCACCAGGGGCACCGTGGTCGTGGAGGCGGCCTACCGCAGTGGTGCGCTGGTCACGGCGCGGGCGGCACAGCGGCTGGGCCGGTTCGCCATGGGGGTGCCGGGCCCCGCCACCTCGGCGCTCTCGGCCGGCGTGCACGACCTGCTGCGGGGCGACGCCGTCCTCGTCTCCGACGCCGCCGAAGTCGTCGAGCTGGTGGGTGACATGGGAGAGCTCGCGCCCGATCGCCGGGGCCCCGTCCTCCCCCGTGACCTGCTGGAACCCGACGCGCGGCAGGTGCTGGCCGCCCTGCCGACGCGAGGGACCGCGGCCCCCGACGAGGTCGCGCGCGGCGCGGGCACGACCGTGGACGACGCGGTCGGGAGACTGTACGAACTGCGCGCACTCGGTTACGTCGAACGACACGGCGACGGCTGGAAGTTGACACGCCAGGCGATGATCTCCGTCTCGCCCGATCGGAGGTCGGGTTGACGGAGCGTGTTCGGCCGTCCGGGGGAACGCCGACGGCCTTGCGGTTCCCGGCAGTTGGCGCACCGAACGGGTCGCGCGGCACGACGGTCGGGACCTGGTGGGGCATCCAGCGGAACGTATCTGCGCACCGGCGATCCCTCGACCTTCGCGCACTGCGACTCCCCAGTCACGCTACGCTCACGAGGATTCCGACTCAGACAGGCAACTCGACATCAGACCGACAGCTCACCCAGGCACTCCCAGTTCACGGCAGAACGGCACAAGGCGACGAATGCCCCAGTACACCTCCGGGTCTGACCGGGCGGCGGTACCCGCCGCCGCTCGCGGCACCGTGCGCCCACCCGCCCCCTCGACGCTCGACGAGCTGTGGCGGACGTACAAGACGACGGGCGACGACCGGCTGCGCGAGCAGTTGATCCTGCACTACTCGCCGCTGGTGAAGTACGTGGCGGGCCGGGTGAGTGTCGGCCTGCCGGCCAATGTCGAGCAGGCGGACTTCGTCTCCTCCGGGGTCTTCGGGCTCATCGACGCGATCGAGAAGTTCGACATCGACCGGGAGATCAAGTTCGAGACCTACGCGATCACCCGGATCCGGGGCGCCATGATCGACGAACTGCGCGCGCTGGACTGGATCCCCCGGTCGGTGCGGCAGAAGGCCCGCAATGTGGAGCGGGCCTACGCCACGCTGGAGTCGCGGCTCAGACGCACCCCGAGCGAGGGCGAGGTCGCCGCCGAGATGGGTATCGCGGTCGACGAACTCCACTCGGTCTTCAGCCAGTTGTCGCTGGCCAACGTCGTGGCACTGGAGGAGCTGCTGCACGTCGGGGGCGAGGGCGGCGACCGGCTGAGCCTGATGGACACGCTGGAGGACACCGCCGCGGACAACCCGGTCGAGGTCGCCGAGGACCGGGAGCTGCGCCGTTTCCTGGCGCGGGCCATCAACACGCTGCCCGAGCGCGAGAAGACCGTCGTCACCCTCTACTACTACGAGGGGCTCACCCTCGCGGAGATCGGGAACGTGCTGGGGGTCACCGAGAGCCGGGTGAGTCAGATCCACACGAAGTCGGTACTGCAGCTGCGGGCGAAGCTGGCGAGTTTCGGCCGTTGAGCCGCGAGATCCGGCCGAATGTTGGGGCGGTCCGGGGCAGGTGCGGGCGCTGGTGGTGTATGCGGGTGGCGGTCGCGGGTGTGCGCGCGGAGGTGGGCCTCGCCGGGAGTGAAGGGCCGTCGGAGGATCGGCGGACGGCCGTCGGCGAGGGCGCGTCGGGGAAGGCACTCCCGTGGGTGGCGGTCCGTCCGTAAAGTGGATGACGTGCCAAGGATTCGAGCGGCCTCCGTGGCCGAGCACCGGTCGATGCAGCGAGCCGCCCTGCTGGACGCGGCTCGATCGCTGTTGTCCGAGGGCGGGACGGAGGCGTTGACGTTTCCCGCGCTCGCCGAACGTACGGGGCTGGCGCGGTCGTCCGTGTACGAGTACTTCCGGTCGCGGGCCGCCGTGGTCGAGGAGCTGTGCCAGGTCGACTTCCCCGTGTGGGCGGCGGAGGTCGAGGCCGCGATGGCCGCGGTCGACCGGCCCGAGGGCAAGGTCGAGGCGTACGTCCGCAAGCAGCTGGAGCTGGTCGGGGACCGGCGGCACCGGGCTGTGGTGGCGATCTCGGCGAGCGAGCTGGACGCCGGTGCGCGGGAGAAGATCCGGGCCGCGCACGGTGGGCTCGTCACGATGATCGTGGAGGCGTTGGCGGAGCTGGGGCAGGCGGAGCCGCGGTTGGGGGCGATGCTGCTGCAGGGCGTCGTGGACGCGGCCGTGCGGCGGATCGAGCTGGGGGCCGCGGAGGATCCGGCGGCGATCACCGAGGCAGCCGTGGGGATGGCTCTGCGGGGTGTGCGGGGCTGAGCCCTCCCCGCCGCGAGCCCTCCCGGCCGCGAGCCGTCCGCCGGGGCCGCGCCGGGCGCGTGGTTCCGCTCACCGGGGCCTGCCTGATGCCGTCTACGCCCCCCGCCCCACTGCGGAACGACTGCCGGCAACCGTGACCACAACTGCCTGCGGCTATGACAGGGGGAGCAGGCGTGAAGGGCCCCGCCGCAGCAGCCACGGTGGTAGCAGCGCGAGTGGGTCCAGGTATGTGTCCCCTCTGCGCAGGCCCCAGTGGAGACAGGCTGTCGGGCAGTGGGAAGGGGTGGCCTCCAGGGTGCCCAAGAGGGTGCCCGCCGTCACCGTGTCGCCCTTCCTCACCGAGGTCCGCACCGGTTCGTAGGTCGTGCGCAGGGGTGGGTCGCCGGTGCCGGCCAGGTCGATCGAGACGACTCCTCGGCCCGCCACCCGGCCGGCGAACACGACGCGGCCCGGGGCCACCGCGCGGACCGGGGAGCCGGCCGGCGCGGAAAGGTCGACGCCGCGGTGGCCTCGTGCGTAGGGGGTCGGCGGAGGCTGCCAGGCCCGGGCCACCAGGGGGCGCAGGCCGATGGGCCAGACGCGGGCCACGGCGGGGACGGGCTCCTCGGCCGCCGGCGGCCCCGGGGCGGCGTCCTGTCGCGGGACCGCGCGGGGCGTCGTCGTCCAGGCCGTGAGCAGGAGTGCCGACAGCAGGCACAGCAGCAGGGCCTGCCACCGGCGGGTGTGTCGTGGGGGTGTGCCCCCGTGAGGCATCTGGTCAGACATGAAGGAAGCGTCCCGCGAGTGGCGCGATCATGGCCGGGATCTGTGGAGTACTCGCCGGTTGTGGATATCGGCGTCACCCGGGGCCTCCCGGGTCCCGTACACTTCTGGTGGCGATCCGGGTCACCGGGTCGACTTCGCACGCCCCGGTACGAGGTCCGTCAGATTCGTCGGACGGTCCGTATCAGCGCCCCTCGGTCCTTAGTGGCAACGGCGCATCGCGGGCGTCAGGCGCGGGAGCCGTCCGGTTCTCGCGGCACAACCGAGAAATTCAAGGAGAACGGCCATGGCCGTCGTCACGATGCGGGAGCTGCTGGAGAGCGGCGTCCACTTCGGTCACCAGACCCGTCGCTGGAACCCGAAGATGAAGCGCTTCATCTTCACCGAGCGCAACGGCATCTACATCATCGACCTGCTCCAGTCGCTGTCGTACATCGACCGCGCCTACGAGTTCGTCAAGGAGACCGTCGCCCACGGCGGCACGGTCATGTTCGTCGGCACGAAGAAGCAGGCGCAGGAGGCGATCGCCGAGCAGGCGACCCGCGTCGGCATGCCCTACGTCAACCAGCGCTGGCTGGGCGGCATGCTCACCAACTTCTCGACCGTCTACAAGCGTCTGCAGCGCCTCAAGGAGCTCGAGCAGATCGACTTCGAGGACGTCGCGGCGTCGGGTCTGACCAAGAAGGAGCTTCTCGTGCTCTCGCGCGAGAAGGCCAAGCTGGAGAAGACCCTCGGCGGTATCCGCGAGATGCAGAAGGTGCCCAGCGCCGTCTGGATCGTGGACACCAAGAAGGAGCACATCGCGGTCGGCGAGGCCCGGAAGCTCAACATCCCGGTCGTCGCCATCCTCGACACCAACTGCGACCCCGACGAGGTCGACTACAAGATCCCCGGCAACGACGACGCGATCCGCTCCGTCACGCTGCTCACCCGTGTGATCGCGGACGCGGTCGCCGAGGGTCTCATCTCCCGCTCCCGTGTCGCCACCGAGGGCAAGGGCGACAAGGCCGCGGGCGAGCCGCTGGCCGCCTGGGAGCGCGACCTGCTCGAGGGCGAGAAGAAGGCCGACGAGGCGCCTGCCGCCGCTGAGGCTCCGGCTGCCGCCGAGGCCCCCGCTGAGGCTCCGGCCGAGGCCGCTGCCGAGGCTCCCGCCGCCGAGGAGGCTCCGGCCGCTGCCGAGGCTCCGGCCGCGGACGCCGAGCAGGCCTGACCTTCACGGTCGTAGAGCTGTCGGGATGACGGCGGGTGGCGTCGAGCACGCCACCCGCCGTTCACCCACAGCCCGTAGATCTTCGGCGGGCGCCCGCCCAACGAGCGGCGGCGGACGCCGACTTCGAGACTTCGAACTCCGAGAAGAGATTCACAGATCATGGCGAACTACACCGCCGCGGACGTCAAGAAGCTCCGTGAGCTCACCGGCGCCGGCATGATGGACTGCAAGAAGGCCCTGGACGAGGCCGACGGCAGCGTGGACAAGGCCGTCGAGGCCCTGCGCATCAAGGGCCAGAAGGGCGTCGCCAAGCGCGAGGGCCGCTCCGCCGAGAACGGCGCCGTGGTCTCCCTCATCGCCGACGACAACACCTCCGGTGTCCTCGTCGAGCTGAAGTGCGAGACGGACTTCGTCGCCAAGGGCGAGAAGTTCCAGGCCGCCGCCAACGCGATCGCCGAGCACGTCGCCGCGACCTCCCCGGCCGACCTGGAGGCCCTGCTCGCCTCCGAGATCGAGGCCGGCAAGACCGTCCAGGCGTACGTCGACGAGGCCAACGCCAACCTCGGCGAGAAGATCGTCCTCGACCGCTTCGCGCAGTACGCCGACGGTTTCGTCTTCTCCTACATGCACCGCACCATGCCCGACCTGCCCCCGCAGATCGGTGTCCTGGTCGAGCTGGACAAGGCCGACGCCGACGTGGCCAAGGGCATCGCCCAGCACATCGCCGCCTTCGCGCCGAAGTACCTGGCCAAGGAGGACGTGCCGGCCGAGGTCGTCGAGTCCGAGCGCCGCGTCGCCGAGGAGACCACCCGCGCCGAGGGCAAGCCCGAGGCCGCCCTGCCGAAGATCGTCGAGGGTCGCCTCAACGGCTTCTTCAAGGACGCCACGCTGCTCGGCCAGCCCTACGCGCTGGACAACAAGAAGTCCGTCCAGAAGGTCCTGGACGAGGCCGGTGTCACCCTGAAGCGCTTCACGCGCATCAAGGTCGGCATCTGAGTCCGTTACGCGACCAGCCCCCGGCCCCGATAGGGTCGAGTGCAGTCGTTCGCGTACGCCGCCCCGTGCGCGCGTGACGCGATACGGACGACAGCAGATCTGACGAGGAGGCCATTGCCGCGCATGGGATGCGAACACCACCCCACCGGCAATGGCCTTCTTCGTATGTGCGACACGTGAAGAGGCGAGATCCCATGACCACCAAGCCCCAGAAGAGCGACGACGGCAAACTGAGCGGCCGGTTCCTGCTGAAGCTGTCCGGAGAGGCGTTCTCCGGGGGCGGTGGCCTCGGCGTCGACCCCGACGTGGTGCACGCGATCGCCCGGGAGATCGCGGCCGTCGTACGCGACGGCGCGGAGATCGCCGTCGTCATCGGCGGCGGCAACTTCTTCCGCGGCGCCGAACTCCAGCAGCGCGGCATGGACCGGGCCCGCTCCGACTACATGGGCATGCTCGGCACGGTCATGAACTGCCTCGCCCTCCAGGACTTCCTGGAGAAGGAGGGCATCGACAGCCGCGTCCAGACCGCCATCACGATGGGCCAGGTCGCCGAGCCGTACATCCCGCTGCGCGCCGTGCGCCACCTGGAGAAGGGCCGTGTGGTCATCTTCGGCGCCGGTATGGGCATGCCCTACTTCTCCACCGACACCACCGCCGCGCAGCGCGCCCTGGAGATCGACGCCGAGGCCCTGCTGATGGGCAAGAACGGCGTGGACGGGGTCTACGACTCCGACCCCAAGACCAACCCGGACGCGGTCAAGTTCGACTCCCTCGGCTACGGCGAGGTCATCACCCGCGAGTTGAAGGTCGCCGACGCCACCGCGATCACGCTCTGCCGTGACAACAAGCTCCCGATCCTCGTGTTCGAGCTTCTCAAGGAGGGCAATATCGCGCGGGCCGTCAAGGGTGAGAAGATCGGCACTCTCGTGGGTGATCAGGGAAGCCGGGCCTGACCGGGTCCTTCCCCTGCCCGGGGGACGGAGCCTGACCGGGGGATGGACAATGTCCTGCCGGTCGGGAACCGTGCAGGAACAAGACGCGACGCAGCCGGCCGCCGACCAGACCAAGTACAGCTGCCGGGCCTACTCAAGACACGCAGGAGCAAGTGGTGATCGAAGAGACCCTCCTCGAGGCCGAGGAGAAGATGGAGAAGGCCGTCGTGGTCGCCAAGGACGACTTCGCCGCGATTCGCACCGGTCGTGCGCACCCGGCGATGTTCAACAAGATCGTGGCTGACTACTACGGCGCGCTGACGCCGATCAACCAGCTCGCCTCGTTCTCGGTGCCGGAGCCGCGCATGGCCGTGGTGACCCCGTTCGACAAGACCGCCCTGCGCAACATCGAGCAGGCGATCCGCGACTCCGACCTCGGCGTCAACCCGAGCAACGACGGCAACATCATCCGGGTGGTGTTCCCCGAGCTGACCGAGGAGCGCCGCCGCGACTACATCAAGGTCGCCAAGAGCAAGGCGGAGGACTCCAAGGTGTCCATCCGCTCGGTCCGCCGCAAGGCCAAGGACGCGATCGACAAGCTCGTCAAGGACGGCGAGGTCGGCGAGGACGAGGGCCGCCGTGCGGAGAAGGAGCTCGACGACACCACCGCGAAGTACGTCGCCCAGGTGGACGAGCTGCTCAAGCACAAGGAAGCGGAGCTCCTCGAGGTCTGATGAACGACTCTTCCTGGGGGGCGCCGCCACAAGCCGGGTACTGGGCGCCGACCGACCGGGGACCTGTCCAGGGGCATGCCCCGGCGGGTCCCACGTACGATGCGCCTGAGGCCCAGCAGACTCGCCCCATGCCCATCGTGCCCGATGTACCCGCGCATGGCGGGAACCAGGACGACGACCGGGGGGCCGCTCGGCAGGCCGGTCCCCCGTTCCGTGACGAGACGCCGTCGGCGCAGCCCCACGGGGCGGCGCCGCAGAAGCCGGAGCCCATGCCCGACGCCCCAGAGCCCGCCCCGCAGAAGAAGAGTGCGGGCCGCGACCTGGGCGCGGCCATAGGTGTCGGTGTCGGGCTCGGTGTGGTCATCGTCGCCTCGCTGTTCATCGTCAAGGCGGCCTTCGTCGGCGTGATAGCGGTCGCCGTGGTGGTGGGGCTGTGGGAGCTCACCTCGCGCCTGACGGAACGCAAGGGCATCAAGGCGCCCCTCGTGCCGCTCGCCGTCGGCGGGGCGGCCATGGTCGTCGCCGGGTACGTCCGCGGGCCCGAGGGTGCGTGGGTGGCCATGGCGCTCACCGCGCTCGCCGTCCTCGTCTGGCGGATGACCGAACCGCCGGAGAACTACCTCAAGGACGTCACGGCGGGGGTCTTCGCGGCCTTCTACGTGCCGTTCCTGGCCACGTTCGTCGCGCTCATGCTCGCCGCCGACGACGGGCCGCAGCGGGTCCTGGTGTTCCTGCTGCTGACCGTCGTCAGCGACACGGGCGCGTACGCCGTCGGCTGGCGGTTCGGCACGCACAAGCTCGCGCCGCGCATCAGCCCCGGCAAGACCCGTGAGGGGCTGCTCGGCGCCATCGCCTTCGCCATGGTCGCGGGTGCGCTGCTCATGCAGTTCGTCATCGACGACGGCGCCTGGTGGCAGGGCCTGCTCCTCGGCCTCGCCGTCGCGGCCAGCGCCACGCTCGGCGACCTCGGCGAGTCCATGATCAAGCGGGACCTAGGCATCAAGGACATGGGCACGCTCCTGCCGGGCCACGGCGGCATCATGGACCGCCTGGACTCCCTCCTCCCGACGGCCCCGGTGGTCTGGCTCCTGCTGGTGCTGTTCGTGGGCTCGGGCTGACCGGTCGGTCGCGCCTGCTGAGACGAGTGGGCCCCCATCCTGTTCTTCAGGGCCGGGGGCCCATTGTCATGCCCTCTCGGGAACGAGGAGGTCGTTAGAATTCGCGTTCATGGGGAGAGCGCGGATAGGGGACGACGGCAGATACCACGGCGATCTACCGTGCCGATGGTGCGAGACGCTCATCGACCAGGCGGGACGGCGCAAGCCGCGGCTGTACTGCCGTATGTCCCATCGCTGGAAGAACTACGGCGCGTGGGTCGTGGGTGTGGTCGGCGGGATCTTCTGAACGGTGACCGGCCCGGGTCATACGAATTGATCTGCGACACTGGGAGGGTTATGCCGAAGCCCGGAGAACTCACATTCGTCGCCCCCCGCGGAGCCAAGAAGCCGCCGCGGCATCTTGCTGATCTTTCGCCTGCCGAGCGGAAGGAGGCTGTTGCCGCGATCGGGGAGAAGCCGTTTCGTGCCAAGCAGCTGTCCCAGCACTACTTCGCGCGGTACGCGCACGACCCGGAGCAGTGGACCGACATCCCCGCGGGTGCGCGGACGAAGCTGCGGGAAGCGCTGCTTCCGGAGCTGATGACCGTCGTACGGCATCTGTCGACCGACCAGGAGACCACGCGGAAGACGCTGTGGCGGTTGTTCGACGGGACGCTCGTCGAGTCCGTGCTGATGCGGTACCCGGACCGGGTCACCATGTGCATCAGCTCGCAGGCCGGGTGCGGGATGAACTGTCCGTTCTGTGCGACCGGGCAGGCCGGGCTGGACCGTAATCTGTCCACCGCCGAGATCGTCCATCAGATCGTCGACGGGATGCGGGCGCTCAGGGACGGTGAGATCCCCGGGGGGCCCGCGCGGCTGTCCAACATCGTCTTCATGGGGATGGGCGAGCCGCTCGCCAACTACAACCGGGTCGTCGGGGCCATCCGCCGGCTCACCGATCCGGAGCCGGACGGGCTGGGGCTGTCGCAGCGCGGGATCACCGTGTCGACGGTCGGGCTGGTGCCCGCCATCCACCGGTTCTCCGACGAGGGCTTCAAGTGCCGCCTAGCCATCTCCCTGCATGCCCCGGACGACGAGCTGCGTGACACGCTCGTGCCGGTGAACACGCGGTGGAAGGTGCGCGAGGTGCTGGACGCCGGGTGGGAGTACGCGGCCAAGTCGGGGCGTCGGCTGTCCATCGAGTACGCGCTGATCCGGGACATCAACGACCAGGCCTGGCGCGGTGACCGGCTGGGCCGGCTGCTCCGGGGCAAGCCGGTGCACGTGAACCTGATTCCGCTGAACCCGACCCCGGGCTCCAAGTGGACCGCCTCCCGGCCCGAGGACGAGAAGGCGTTCGTCGAGGCCATCGCCGCCCATGGTGTGCCGGTGACCGTCCGGGACACCCGGGGGCAGGAGATCGACGGGGCGTGCGGTCAGCTCGCGGCGACCGAGAGGTAGTCTGAGACCCGTACGTACATATCCATATTCCGACAGGGGAGCGCCACAGCGCTGAGAGTGCGGCATCCGGGCCGCAGACCCTCTGAACCTCGCCCAGGTCATTCTGGGTAGGAAGTTCGGTCATCACTCAAGCTGTTGCGCCCTGCCCGGGAGCCCTCGAAGCGACGAGGGTCCCGGGCGGGGCCGCGTCTCTTCCTGGTCACTTCCAGGAGGAATGAATCCAGTGGGCATCACCATCACCAGGAGAGCGACGGTTCTCGCCGTCGGCCTCGGGCTCGTCACCCTGTCCGCGTGCGGTTCGTCGGCGGACGACGCCGGCTCCGGCGGGTCCGGTGGCTCCAGGACCGTCACCCTCGTCAGCCACGGCTCCTTCGCCTACTCCAAGGACGTGCTGAAGACGTTCGAGAAGGAGTCCGGGTACAAGGTCAAGGTGCTGAAGAGCGGCGACGCGGGCCAGGCCGTCAACCAGGCGATCCTGACCAAGGACAACCCGCAGGGCGACGTCTTCTTCGGCGTCGACAACACGCTGCTCTCGCGCGCGCTCGACAACGGCCTCTTCCAGCCGTACGCGGCGAAGGGGCTCGACAAGGTCGGCGCCGAGTACCAGTTGGACAAGGACGAGCACCGGGTCACGCCCATCGACTCCGGTGACATCTGCGTCAACTACGACAAGGCGTACTTCGAGAAGAACAAGATCGAGCCGCCGAAGACCTTCGACGATCTGATCAAGCGCGAGTACAAGGACCTCCTCGTCACCGAGAACGCCTCCACCTCCTCGCCGGGGCTCGGCTTCGTCCTCGGTACGGCCGCGAAGTACGGCGACGGTGGATGGGAGGGCTACTGGGAGAAGCTCAAGGCCAACGGTGTGAAGGTCGTCGACGGCTGGGAGCAGGCGTACTACCAGGAGTTCTCCGGGTCGACGGACGGCAAGAAGGCCGGGGGCGACCGGCCGCTCGTCGTGTCGTACGCCTCCTCGCCGCCCGCCGAGGTCGTCTACGCGGACCCGCGCCCGAAGACCGCGCCGACCGGGGTCGCGGAGGGCACCTGCTTCCGGCAGATCGAGTTCGCGGGGCTGTTGAGCAACGCGAAGAACGCCGAGGGCGGCAAGGCGCTGATCGACTTCCTGATCTCGAAGCGGTTCCAGGAGGACATGCCGCTCAACATGTTCGTGTACCCGGTGGTCGAGGGGGCGTCCGTGCCCGCCGAGTTCACCGAGTACGGGCCTGCGGCGAAGGACCCCGAGACCATGGCACCGGAGAAGATCGCCGAGAACCGTGACCAGTGGGTCAAGTCGTGGACCTCGCTCGTACTGAAGTGACCGAGGCGGCCGACGAGGTCGAGCCGGGCGAGGGCGCCGAGCCGGCCGACTCGGCCGAGTTCGGGGCGGCCGCGCCTCGTCGGACTCGCCGACCGGGTTCCGGTCGGTCGGGGGGCGCGGCCCGGCTCGGCCTCATGGCGCTGCCCGTCGCGTTCTTCGGGGTCTTCTTCGCCTACCCGGTCGCCGCGATCGTCGTCCGAGGGCTGAAGGCGGACGGCACCTGGCACCTCGGGCGGATCGGGGAGGTGCTGGGGGACGCCGGGATCCGGCACGTGCTGTGGTTCACCACCTGGCAGGCGCTCGTCTCGACCGCGCTCACGCTGGTGATCGCGCTCCCCGGCGCATACGTGTTCGCGCGCTTCGATTTCAGGGGCAAGGAGATTCTGCGGGCGGTCGTGACCGTGCCGTTCGTCCTGCCGACCGTGGTCGTCGGAACGGCGTTCCTGGCACTGGTCGGACGCGGTGGGCTCTTCGACGAACTGTGGGGCGTACGGCTGGACACGACGGTCTGGGCGATTCTCCTCGCCCATGTGTTCTTCAACTACGCGGTCGTCGTACGGACCGTCGGCGGTCTCTGGGCACAGCTCGATCCCCGGCAGGAGGAGGCCGCGCGGATGCTCGGCGCGTCCCCGCTCGCGGCCTGGCGCAAGGTGACCCTCCCGGCACTCGCGCCCGCCGTGGCCGCCGCCGCGCTGATGGTCTTCCTCTTCACCTTCACCTCGTTCGGGGTGGTGCAGATCCTCGGCGGGCCGACCTTCTCCACGCTCGAAGTGGAGATCTACCGGCAGACCTCGGAGATCTTCGACCTGTCCACCGCCGCCGTACTGACGCTGGTGCAGTTCGTCGCGGTCGGGCTGATCCTCGCCGTGCACGCGTGGACCGTACGGCGGCGGGAGACCGCGCTGCGCCTGGTGGACGCCTCGCTCACGGCCCGACGACCGCGCGGGGCCGGGCAGTGGGCACTGTTGGGCACCGTCCTCGTGACCGTCGTCGTGCTGATCCTGCTGCCGTTGGGCGTGCTGGTGGAGCGGTCGCTCGACGCGGCTGGCTTCGGCTACTACAAGGCGCTGACCAGTGACGAGAGCGGGATCTTCCTGGTCCCTCCGATCGAGGCGGTCGGGAACTCGCTCCGCTACGCGGCCGCCGCGACCGTCATCGCCCTGCTCGTCGGCGGACTCGCCGCCGCCGCGCTCACCCGGCGGGCGGGCCGGCTCGTCCGGGGCTTCGACGCGCTGCTGATGCTGCCGCTCGGGGTGTCCGCGGTGACCGTCGGCTTCGGGTTCCTGATCGCGCTGGACGAGCCGCCGCTGGACCTGCGGTCGTCCTGGATCCTGGTACCGCTCGCCCAGGCACTGGTCGGCGTCCCCTTCGTCGTACGCACCATGCTGCCCGTGCTCCGCGCGGTGGACGAACGGCTGCGGGAGGCGGCGGCCGTGCTCGGGGCGTCGCCGTGGCGGGTGTGGCGCGAGGTCGATCTGCCCATGGTGCGACGGGCGCTGCTGGTCGCGGCCGGGTTCGCCTTCGCCGTGTCGCTCGGCGAGTTCGGGGCGACCGTGTTCATCGCGCGCGCCGACAATCCGACGCTGCCGGTCGCCGTGGCCCGGCTGCTCGGGCGGCCCGGCGAGCTCAACTACGGCCAGGCGATGGCCCTTTCGACCATTCTGATGGTGGTGTGCGCGGTGGCCCTGCTGGTGCTGGAACGCCTCCGTACCGATCGCACGGGGGAGTTCTGATGTTGCTCAGGCTTGAGGCCGCGACCGTGCGTTTCGACGGTCGGCCTGTGCTCGACGGGGTCGATCTGATGGTCGCCGAGCACGAGATCGTGTGCGTGCTGGGGCCCAGCGGCAGCGGCAAATCGACCTTGCTGCGGGTGGTCGCCGGGCTCCAACCCCTCGACGACGGACGGGTGTCGCTCGACGGGCGGGACCAGCGAGGCGTGCCCGCCCACAAGCGCGGTGTCGGGCTGATGTTCCAGGACCACCAGCTCTTCCCCCAGCGGGACGTGGCCGGCAACGTCGCCTTCGGGCCCCGTATGCACGGCGCGTCGAAGGACGAACGCGCCGTACGGGTGAGGGAGTTGCTGGAGCTGGTCGGACTGCCGGGGGCCGCACGCCGGCACGTCGGGGAGTTGTCCGGCGGTGAGCAGCAGCGGGTGGCCCTGGCCCGGGCCCTCGCCCCGCGCCCCCGGCTGCTGATGCTCGATGAGCCCCTCGGCCAGCTGGACCGGTCGCTGCGGGAGCGTCTGGTCGTCGAACTCCGGGAGCTGTTCGGGGAGTTGGGGACGACCGTTCTGGCGGTCACGCACGACCAGGGGGAGGCGTTCGCGCTGGCCGACCGGGTCGTGGTGATGCGGGACGGGCGGATCGCCCAGTCCGGGACGCCCCTTGAGGTGTGGCGGCGGCCGGTGGACGAGTTCGTGGCCCGGTTCCTCGGCTTCGACAACGTGGTCGACGCTACGGTGACGGGGCAGGCGGCGGACACGGTGTGGGGCAGGGTGCCGGTCCCGGAGGGTTCGCCGCAGGGGGCGTGCGCGCTGCTCGTGCGGCCCGCCGGCGTACGGCTGGTGGACCCGGCCGACGGACTGCGCTGCACGGTGGCCGCACGCACGTTCCGGGGCACGCATGTCGCCCTGCATCTCCAGCCCGAGGGTGCGCCGCGACTGGAGGCGGCGTGCGCGCTGCGGGACGCGCCGGAGCCCGGGGACGAGGTCGGCGTGAGCTTCGACGCCGCCGAAATCGTCGTGCTGGGAGCCGGTCCGGCCGCATAAGGTGCGGCATCATGGCGATGCGAACGCAAGAACCCCGGGCGCGGCATGAGCGCTACTGTGCCGAGATCGAGCTCCAGGTAAGGAAGTTGCGGGACCTGGTGACCTCCGGCGCCGATCTGTCGGCGACCGTGCCGACCTGCCCCGACTGGTCGCTGGAACAACTGCTGCGGCATACCGGCGGCGCTATGCGCTGGGTCGAACTGAACGTACGGACCCGGGCGAAGGAGGAGGTCCCCGAGGCGGACGTCCCGCTCCATGAGGGACCGGAGGAGCAGGGGAACCCGGTCGCGCTGGACGCCTGGCTCGCGGAGTGCGGCGAGATGGCCGTGGCCACGTTGCGTGAGGCGGGTCCCGAGGCGCCCGTGTGGTCCTGGGGGTGGGAGCACAGCGCGGGGTTCTGGGCCCGCCGGATGGCCCACGAGCAGGTCGTGCACGGTGCCGACGCCGCGCTCACCGTCGGACGGGCGGTCGAGGTGGCGCCGGAGATCGCCGCCGACGCGATCGACGAGTGGCTGGAGATCGTCGAGTTCGTGCAGCGGACCATGCCGCACGACGAGGCGGCCGAACTGCGCGGTCCGGGGCGCAGCATCCATCTTCATGCCACCGACACGTCCCCCGAGGTGGACGCCGAGTGGGTGGTCGAGCTGACCGAGGACGTGGTGCGCTGGCGGCGCGGCCATGAGAAGGCGACGGTCGCGCTGCGCGGCCCGCTCACCGAGGTGCTGCTCGCCTTCTACCGTCGACTGCCGCCGGACGGTGGGGAGTTGCAGGTGCTGGGGGAGAGGGAGCTGCTGGACTTCTGGCTGGAGCGGGCCACGTTCGGGTGAGCGGGCCCGCCTCGGCGCGGGTGGCCTGTACCCCGTGGCGAACTCGGCGGGTGGCCCGTACCTCGTGGTGAAGCGGTACGGGCCACGACCCTGACGCACAGGGATCAGCGTGTGGAGGCCCCACGCCGCCGCATGCTGTAGTACACGGCACCGGCGCCGAGGGCGACCAGGGCGGCCGCGGCACCGGCGATCGTGCCGGTGTTGGAGTCCCCACCGGTCTCGGCGAGGTTGGAGTCGCCTTCGGGGGAGGGGGCGTTGTCGCCGTTCGAACCCGCGGGCACGGTGCCCTCGGACGCGGACGGAGTGGGGGACGTCTTGGTCCGGGACGGCTCGCCCTCGTCCTCGCCCGCCTCCTTGCCCGTGCCCTTGTCCGTGTCCTTGCCCTTGTCCGTCTTCTCGTCGTTCGGGGCCTTCGCGGCGGCCGGCGGGGTGATGGCCTCGACCGTGCAGGCGTCCGCGGGGGCGACCAGGATCGGCAGGTCCTCGTCGACGTAGTCCTCCGCCTCGACGTGGATGCGGTACTCGGCGTTCGGCTCCCACTCCTCGTCGAAGGTGACGGTGACGCCCTTGGCGGTGGAGTCCACGATCGTCCGGCTGCCGACCATGCGCAGGTCGGCCCCGTTGTTCTCCAGGTAGACGGTGACCTCGGCCTTGACGCCCAGCGGGTCCACGTCGGTCACCCGGATGACGCCCTTGTCGCCGTCGCACTCGGCGACGGCGGAGAAGTCCTTGATGCTGCAGGCCATGGCGTTGCCCGCGACACCGAGCACGAGTGCGGCGGAGGCGAAAGCAACACCGATGGAGCGCGAAGTCCGCGCGCTACGGGGAGATATGGACACGTTTGCCCTTCACGGGAAGCACAGGGGAGTGGGGGTGACGGAGGGCCGCCGGGGGAGCGGCTTCCCCATGTGCCTCACAGGTTTATAAGCGCGCCATAAGCAATGTCAATCCGAAGACGTGTTTGAGCGTTCCCCGAGACGTGCGAGGGCCTCCGGTGCTTCCTCGATCCGGTCGACCAGGGCTATCCGGTTCTCCATCGAACGGCCCTGTGCCAGCGATCGGAGCAGTGGCCAGGTCGGGAGCTTCTCCGTCCAGTGGGCCCGGTCGACGAGCACCATGGGGGTCGGTTCGCCGCGCGACTCGTAGTAGTTGGGGGTCGCGTTGTCGAAGATCTCCTGGACGGTTCCGGCGGCTCCGGGCAGGAAGACGACGCCGGCGCCGGAGCGGGCGAGGAGGCCGTCCTCGCGGGTGGCGTTGGCGAAGTACTTGGCGATGTGCGAGGCGAACGGGTTCGGCGGCTCGTGGCCGTAGAACCAGGTGGGGATGCCGACGGAGGTGCCGCCCCTCGGCCAGCGGGCGCGCACCTCGAAGGCGGCGCTCGCCCAGTCGGTGATCGAGGGCGTGAACTTCGGCGCCTTCGCCAGCAGTCGCAGCGACTCGGTGAGCATCTCGTCGTCGTACGGGGCCGCGTAGGCGCCCAGGTTCGCCGCCTCCATGGCGCCCGGGCCGCCGCCGGTGGCGACCGTGAGACCCGAGCGGGCCAGGGTGCGGCCGAGGAGGGCGGCGCCCTCGTACGCGTCGGTGCCGCGGGCCATGGCGTGGCCGCCCATCACGCCCACCACCCTGGCGCCGGAGAGGAGTTCGTCGAGGGCGTCCGAGACGGAGTCGTCGTGGACGGCGCGCAGCATGGAGGCGTAGACGTCCCGGTCGGCCTTGGTGGCTTGGAACCAGGCGTACGCGCGGGCGTCGGGCGTGGCCTCGTAGCCGCCGTCGGACAGGGACGCGAAGAGTTCGTCGGGGGAGTAGAGCAGGCCCCGGTACGGGTCGAAGGGCAGGCCGGGGACGGGCGGGAAGACCAGGGCGCCGTCCGTGCGAATCTTGGCCGCCGCCTCCGGTCGCATCGGGCAGCCGAGGAAGACGGCTTCCGCCGTGTCGGTGGCGAGCAGTTCGCGCGTACGGTCCGTCAGGTCGACGGCCTGGACGCGGTATCCGGCGAGGGTGCCGCGTGCCGAGACGGTCGCGTCGAACTCCTCGATCGTCTCTATCTCGTGGTCGTCGTGGTGGGCCGCGTGGGCGGGCATCAGACCATTTCCACACACCCGACCCACCACGACGACCACGAGAGCGAAACGGTCGACGAGCCGCACGCAACCCGCTCGGCACGAATGACCCTCGCAAGGAACCGCGCCCGGGCAGGCGGCCTTACGGACCCTACACGCGTACCGCTGGTCACCGCAACGGCGGTAGGCGTCTTCCCCGGCTGCGCCAATAAAAACA
>NZ_JARGEE010000194.1:0-17223 GCF_033794485.1 Streptomyces sp. MB09-02B | reverse complement strand
CACCCGGCATCCCACCAGCACCCCCAGCCCGGATGCCGCCCCCTACTAACCCTTACGTGCACCTTTGTATGCCAGTTTGATCACACCAACCCTCCCGGCTCAATCCAAGTGCAACGGCATCGCTACCATGGCCGGGGCCGGTGGACCGTACCCGGCCGGGTCAGACCGACAAGCAAGCCGGCCGGCCCCAATCCCCGCTCCCGGAGGGTTCTTCCGTGCCGGCTGGAACGCTGTACCGCGGCCGGGAAGGAATGTGGTCCTGGGTGGCTCATCGAGTCACCGGCGTCCTCATCTTCTTCTTCCTGTTCGTACACGTGCTGGACACCGCTCTCGTCCGTGTCTCCCCCGACGCCTACGACAAGGTCGTGGCCACGTACAAGACGCCGATCGTCGCGCTGCTGGAGTACGGCCTCGTCGCCGCAGTCCTCTTCCACGCGCTCAACGGTCTTCGGGTCATCGCCGTCGACTTCTGGTCCAACGGCCCCCGTCACCAGAAGACGATGCTGTGGTCCGTCGTCGGCATCTGGCTCGTGCTGATGATCGGGGCCCTGTACCCCGTCCTCGGCCACGCCGTCCGTGAAGTCTTCGGGAGCTGAGGCAGATGTCCGCCACTGAAACCACCGCGTCCGGCATCGGCCCCGTCGAGGGCGCCGGGGAGCTGTCGGGCTACAGCCCGGACAACCCGGCCCCCTTCATCGAGCCGCCCCGCAAGCGCACCAAGAAGACCCCGAAGTCGACCCGCGGCAACTTCGAGATGGTCGCGTGGCTCTTCATGCGCCTCTCCGGCATCGTCCTGGTCGTCCTGGTCATCGGCCACCTGCTGATCCAGCTCGTCCTCGACGGCGGCGTCTCCAAGATCGGCTTCGCGTTCGTCGCGGGCCGCTGGGCCTCGCCGTTCTGGCAGACCTGGGACCTGCTGATGCTGTGGCTCGCGATGCTGCACGGCGCGAACGGCCTGCGCACGGTCATCAACGACTACGCGGAGCGCCCGAACACGCGGCTGTGGCTCAAGGGCCTGCTGTACACCGCCACGGTGTTCACCATCCTGCTGGGCACGCTGGTGATCTTCACCTTCGACCCGAACATCCGCTAGGCACGGGGCTGAGGCAACCGATCATGAAGATCCACAAGTACGACACCGTCATCGTCGGCGCCGGCGGCGCCGGTATGCGTGCGGCCATCGAGTCCACGCAGCGCAGCCGCACCGCCGTGCTGACCAAGCTGTACCCCACCCGCTCCCACACGGGCGCCGCGCAGGGCGGCATGGCCGCCGCGCTCGCCAACGTGGAGGAGGACAACTGGGAGTGGCACACCTTCGACACCGTCAAGGGCGGTGACTACCTGGTCGACCAGGACGCCGCCGAGATCCTGGCGAAGGAGGCCATCGACTCCGTCCTCGACCTGGAGAAGATGGGCCTGCCGTTCAACCGGACGCCCAACGGGACGATCGACCAGCGCCGCTTCGGCGGTCACAGCCGGAACCACGGCGAGGCCCCGGTCCGCCGCTCCTGCTACGCGGCCGACCGCACCGGTCACATGATCCTCCAGACGCTCTACCAGAACTGCGTCAAGCACGGCGTGGAGTTCTTCAACGAGTTCTACGTCCTGGACCAGCTGATCACCGAGGTCGACGGCGTCAAGAAGTCGGCCGGTGTCGTCGCGTACGAACTCGCCACCGGTGAGATCCACGTCTTCCAGGCGAAGGCCGTGATCTACGCGTCCGGCGGCACCGGCAAGTTCTTCAAGGTGACGTCGAACGCGCACACCCTGACCGGTGACGGCCAGGCGGCCGTCTACCGTCGCGGGCTGCCGCTGGAGGACATGGAGTTCTTCCAGTTCCACCCGACCGGCATCTGGCGCATGGGCATCCTGCTGACGGAGGGCGCCCGCGGTGAGGGCGGCATCCTCCGCAACAAGGACGGCGAGCGCTTCATGGAGAAGTACGCGCCGGTGATGAAGGACCTGGCGTCGCGAGACGTCGTGTCCCGGTCCATCTACACGGAGATCCGCGAGGGCCGCGGCTGCGGTCCCGAGGGCGACCACGTCTACCTCGACCTCACGCACCTCCCGCCGGAGCAACTCGACGCCAAGCTCCCGGACATCACCGAGTTCGCGCGGACGTACCTCGGCATCGAGCCCTACACGGACCCGATCCCGATCCAGCCGACCGCGCACTACGCCATGGGCGGCATCCCGACGAACGTCGAGGGTGAGGTCCTCAGCGACAACACCACCGTCGTCCCCGGTCTGTACGCCGCCGGTGAGGTCGCCTGTGTCTCCGTGCACGGCGCCAACCGTCTGGGCACCAACTCGCTGCTCGACATCAACGTGTTCGGCAAGCGGGCGGGCATCGCCGCCGCCGACTACTCGCAGACGGCCGACTTCGTCGAGCTGCCGGAGAACCCGGAGTCCCTGGTCGTCGAGCAGATCGAGCGGCTGCGCGCCTCCACGGGCAACGAGCGCGTGGCGGAGCTGCGGCGCGAGCTGCAGGAGACCATGGACGCCAACGTCATGGTGTTCCGCACCGAGCAGACGATCAAGACGGCCGTCGAGAAGATCGCCGAGCTGCGCGCGCGCTACAAGAACGTGGCGATCCAGGACAAGGGCCGCCGGTTCAACACCGACCTCCTGGAGGCCGTCGAGCTGGGCAACCTGCTCGACCTGGCCGAGGTCATGGCCGTCTCCGCGCTCGCGCGCAAGGAGTCCCGCGGTGGTCACTACCGCGAGGACTACCCCAACCGCGACGACGTCAACTTCATGCGTCACACCATGGCGTACCGCGAGGTCGGCGACGACGGCTCCGAGACCGTCCGCCTCGACTACAAGCCGGTCGTCCAGACCCGCTACCAGCCGATGGAGCGTAAGTACTGATGGCAACCCCGACCCTGGACAAGGCGGACGCGGCAGGCAGCCCCGAGCCCGGTTTCGCCGACTCCCCGTACATCACGGTCACCTTCCGTGTCCGTCGCTTCAACTCCGAGGTCTCGGCCGAGGCCAGCTGGCAGGACTTCCAGCTGGAGATCGACCCCAAGGAGCGCGTCCTCGACGGTCTGCACAAGATCAAGTGGGATGTGGACGGCACGCTGACGTTCCGCCGTTCCTGCGCCCACGGCATCTGCGGGTCGGACGCCATGCGGATCAACGGCAAGAACCGTCTGGCCTGCAAGACGCTGATCAAGGACATCAACCCCGAGAAGCCGATCACGGTCGAGCCCATCAAGGGCCTCACGGTCCTGAAGGACCTGGTCGTGGACATGGAGCCGTTCTTCCAGGCGTACCGGGACGTGATGCCCTTCCTGATCACGAAGGACACCAACGAGCCGACGCGTGAGCGGTTCCAGACCGCCGAGGACCGTGAGCGCTTCGACGACACCACGAAGTGCATCCTCTGCGCCGCGTGCACGTCCTCGTGCCCGGTGTTCTGGAACGACGGCCAGTACTTCGGTCCGGCCGCGATCGTCAACGCCCACCGCTTCATCTTCGACTCGCGTGACGAGGCCGGCGAGCAGCGGCTGGAGATCCTCAACGACCGTGACGGCGTGTGGCGTTGCCGTACGACGTTCAACTGCACGGACGCCTGCCCGCGCGGTATCGAGGTCACCAAGGCGATCCAGGAGGTGAAGCGGGCGCTCATCACGCGCCGCTTCTGAGCCGCCGCGGCACCGCATGAGGAAGGCCCGCAGGATCCCTGCGGGCCTTCCTCATGCTCGGCGTGCGCGCGGGCGTGCCCACGCACGAGGGCGCACGCATCAGGGCGCACGCATCAGGGCGCACGACGAGGGCCCCGTCCCCGCGCGGAGCCTTGGGGGAAGCTCCGCGGTGGACGAGGCCCTTCGGTCGATCGCCTGAGCGGCGATCCTCCGCACTCAGCCGCGCAGGACACGACCCTGCGCGTCGGTGCGGTCGTTGCTCGTGAGGAACAGGATGCCGTCGATCAGGGACCAGAAGCCCAGACCACCGCAGGTGAGGAGCTGGGCGACGCCCACGCCGACGGAACCGACGTAGAAACGACCGATGCCGAGCGTGCCGAGGAAGAGCTGCAGAACACCGGCGACGATCTTCGACTTGTCGGAGTACGGGCGACCCTGCGGGTCGTGGCCGAAGGGAGCGTCAGGGGTGGGGACGGTCATGGAAGTAACTCCTGGATGTACTGACTGAAATACCGAAGCTGATTGCCCCGGGAGCGATCACAGGAGAGAAGGCGTGGCAGAGAACCCACTGCGATCGGGCACGGCGAACACCGACCGACGATCGAGCACGACGTAATCCCCCGTCATCCCCCCTGTAGCCGTTGCAGCGTAATGAGACGTGAGGCGCGGATGGGAGTGGATCGGGGTGATCGTTCCGATTCCGTGATCCGATTCCAGCCAACTTGCGACAACTGAGCAACATAAAGCGGGCGTAAGGGATGTACGGGCGTCGGGCGGGCTCGGCGGGGGCCGATCAGTGCAGATTGCGGACGATCGTCCACGTCACCGCGACGCCCAGGATCAGGGCCTGGGTGCGGGGTTTCAGCCCGGGTCGCCAGCGGCGGCCGCGCAGCCCCTCGACGGCCCAACGGCCGAGCAGGACGAGGGCGAAGGGCGCGGCGAGCATCAGCATCCGGTTGTCGTGCCAGGCGGCGGTGAACTGGCCGTGCATCAGGTCGTACACCATGCGGGTGCCACCGCAGGCGGGGCAGAGCAGCCCGGTGACATAGCGGAACGGGCACTGGGGCAGCAGATGGCCGGGCTCGTGCGGGTTGGTGCCGTACAGGTACGCGGCGCCCGCCAGCCCGGCGGCGGCCACCGCGAGGGGTGCCGCCGCCGGATGCCGGAGGGTGCTGAGGCCGCGCTCAGCCACGCAGGACACGTCCGTTGGAGTCCGTGGTGTTGCTGCTGGTGAGCAGGATGATGCCGTCGACCAGCGACCAGATGCCGAGGCCGCCGCAGGTGAGGAGCTGCGCGACGCCGAGGCCGACATGACCGATGTAGAAGCGGCCGACGCCGAAGGCACCCAGGAACAGCGAGAGGATGCCCGCGACGATCTTCGACTTGTCGGAGTACGGGCGGCCGTACGGGTCGTACCCGTAGGGGGCGTTGGGGTCGCCCGTGTACGCGCCGCCCGGCGTCGGGGGCACCTGGTAGCCACCCTGGGGGTAACCGCCCTGCTGGGGGTAGCCGTAGCCGGGCTGGCCCGCGCCCGGCTGCTGGTAGCCGCCCTGCGGAGCCCCGTACGGACCCGCGGCCGGCTGGCCGGGGGCGGCGTTCGGGTACCCGTATCCGGGCTGCGGCGGCTGCGGGGGCTGAGCGGGCTGCTGAGGCTGCTCGGTCACGGTACTGACTCCTGCGTGTTGATTGCTTGAGCGGCTGAAAAACTCACTATGGGCTGTCCGTCATATTGCAGGAGGGAAGGGCCCGGAGAGAAGTTGTTACTTCGACCGGTGCCCGTCCCGACTCCCGCATGTGGGCGGAGTCACATCGCCTTGCCCCCGTCGGCCGCACAGACGTTTCACAGCTGGCTGACGATCGTCGGGTCCGTGATCTCCGTGTCCTTGGCGAGCAGCATCGCCTTGCTGAGGATGACTGCGAGCATACGGTCGCCCTCGAAGGGGAGATAGCCGGTCTGCGCGGTTCCGTTCCTTCCGTTCCCGCCCTCGACGGTCGACTTGGGGACGACGCACAGATAGCGGTCGTTCGGGGACATCAGGATGTTGCCGGAGCCGAGGTGGATCCGGTACGTGTGCAGTGCGCCCTCGACCTGGAGGAACCGCCCTTCGAGCGTGCACCGGTCGGCGATCGCGAGCCGTGGCACGAGCCGCTCCAGCAGCGTCCGGCGGGTCTCGGCGCTCTGGTCCAGCTCGCCGAAGCCGTACGACGTCCAGTACTCGACGAAGCGGCCCTCGGGTCCCCCGTCCTGCCAGGTCGGGTCGTTGCCGACGCTGGCGACACCCACGAACAGGTCGACGTCGCGCAGCACTTCGGAGAGGACGAGCGGCGGTACG
The DNA here is from genome assembly GCF_033794485.1 of Streptomyces sp. MB09-02B. Lineage (NCBI taxonomy): Bacteria > Bacillati > Actinomycetota > Actinomycetes > Kitasatosporales > Streptomycetaceae > Streptomyces > Streptomyces sp. MB09-02B. Next base: position 11,240 of record NZ_JARGEE010000194.1, on the reverse strand, counting down.
GCGGCGAGCGGAACCGGGTCGACCGGATCGCGGCCGTCGGGCAGCCACATCGCGTACGCGCCGCCCCAGCAGGGGGCCTGGTTCTGTGGGGCGTCGAGCGGATAGAAGCGGACCTGGTCGGTCCGCAGCCGCAGATAGGCACCGGAGTCGGTGGTCTCCTCCCCGTACTCGTGCCCCTCCCCCTCGATCCAGTACTCAGCCCGCAGCCCCCACTGCGGCAGTTCGCGGGTCGCGGGCGGCGCCACGTCGTCGACGGACAGCCGGAGCCTGTTGCGCCAGCCCCTGGTCGCGGCGAGGGAGTGGAACTGGTGCTGCCGCAGGATGTGCCCCGCGAAGCGGTTGGAGTAGACGGCGGTGGCGCGCTCGGCGTCGGTGAGCGGATACACCTCGCGGTGGGCCTGCTTGAAGGGCTGGGTGATCCCCTGCCGCTCCAGCCGGTCACGCCAGGCGACGACCTCGGGGGGGTCGCGGTCCAGGGGGTGCCAGAGTTCGACCCGGGTGCCCGGGCCGACCGGGCCGACCGGATCGACCGGATCGCCGGTCAGGGTGCGCGGCTCGCCGTCGGCCCACCCGACGGTCGTGCCGTCGACGACCCAGAGGAGACGGCGGGCGAGGGTGCCGACGAGGGGGTGGTCCAGGTACCGCTGCCGCCACGCGTCGTAGGTCCGGGTCCGGCGCGCGAGGAACTGCCGGTCGAGGCGCTCGCTCTGCGCGGTGAGCATCCTGTCGATGTCCTTGACGGTGGCCTTGAGCTCCTTCAACTCCTCGGCGTGGTCGCGCCGCACGGTGGCCGGCACGCTTCTGACGGCCTTGCCCGCCGCGTTGCACCAGGTGAGGACCGCCCGGGTGCCCTGGACGCGGATCTCCGCAGTGACATCACCGAACCGGTGCTCGACGCGCCCGACCTCGGTGAGACCGTACGCCGGAACGGCCAGCTCCTCGATCTCCTCCCGGCCGAGTCCGAGCGCGGTGGCCCGGTCGGTGAGGGCGGTGTCGACGAGCTTCGCGGTGTTCTTGTAGGTGACGCGGGTGGCGAGCCGGGCGAGCTCCGCGAGGGCGCCGTCGCCGTCGACCCGGGTCAGGGCGACGACGGCGGCGTTGGCGACCTTGGGGCTGCGGGGGCCGATGCCGGCGACCTTCCTGAGCGAGGTCTCGACGAGGGCGCCGAGGGCGCGGGTGGTCTCCGGGTGCGGCAGGAGGAGCGAGACCAGCCAGGTGAGGCCGCGCAGGGCGGTCGCGTTGAAGGCGTCGAACGCCTGGTTGACGTCCGGCTCGTGCTCCTGCCGCTCCAGCGGGAGGGTGCGCGGGCGGCCGACGAGGGCAAGCCAGGACACAACGGTGGTGCGGACGCGCTCGGCGCCGAGGGCGTCGATGAGCGTGCGGGCCGTGGCGTCCCACTTGGCACTGGGCTTGGAGGTGGTGGCGGTGAGGGCGTGGGCGAGGAGGGCGTGCCAATGAGCACGGTCGGTGCGCTGGGCGTCGGCCGCGGCCATCTCGTGCTCGGCGTCGGCCGCGGCCGTCTCGCGCTCGGCGTCCGCCACGGCCATGGCGTGCTCGGCCCACTGCTCGCCGACGTTGAGGAGTGGCTCGGCGAACGTCTTCGTGAGGGTGACCAGCTCCGGATCGCAGTACGAGTCCATGCTGGAGCGGCGGAAGACGGCGACGACGGGGGCGGGCAGGGGGCGCCCGGAGGCCAGCTCGGCCTCGGCGAGGGCGTAGAAGGGCCCGGACTGCCAGAAGTTGACCCGCCGACCGAGCCGCTCCAGCTCGGCGCGCCGCTCTTCGGCGAGCAACTCCCCTGAGCTGTCGGCGCCGATCATGCAGAGCAGGGCGATGGCGCCGGACCGGGCGACGGAGTCCTGTTCCAAGGCGTAGAAGCGACGGACGAAGGCGTCCACGAACGGAACCCGGTTCTCGTCGGACAGCCCTCGCAACTCGTCGAGGAGGTGCGTCCACCCACCGTCCCAGTACCCCTTGGTGGCGAAGACGGCCTTCATCACCTCGTCGGCGAGCCGCTCCATGTCCCCGGCCTCGATCCGGTTCCGCGCCCGCTGGACGAGGGAGCGGGGCGTGTGCGCGGGCATCAGCCGCCCACCAGGGGGACGAGCCGGAGGAAGGTGACCTCGGTACCGGCGGCCAGCTCGATCTCCTCGTCCAGCTCGGTGACCTGCCGGTCGCCGACGAGCACGAGGAGGCCGTTCCCGGCGAAGGCCCGAAGCGCGGCCTCGGCGCGGGCCTCCGGGGGTTCGGCGGGCGTCTGTGCCGGGCGTCGAGCCGAACCTTCGGCGGGCGTCAGGAAAACCCGCCGCCGGATCAGCTCCTCCACCGTCACCCGCTCCTCGACGAGTTCGACCACCCGGCCCTCGCCCCGCACCCCACTCGCCGTCTTTTCGACGAACGTCACCGTTGCCATGAGGGGGACAGTAAGGGGCAGCACTGACAAGTGCCGACCGTCGGCCCGCGTCCTCGGACCGGCAAGTCAGCCCAGGTCCTGCGACATGGGCGTGTACTCCTCCCACCCCTCCGGGTCCTTCTCCACGGCGTCGAGCAGCCGCCCGAATGCCGCCTCCTCGCCGAGGACCCCGGAGTACGCCTCACGGACCCGGTTCCCGTTGATGTCGGCGGCGGGCGTGCCGGGGGCCACCCGCTCGAAGGCCTTCTGGGACCTCGCCACGAAGTCGCGGTACTTCATGGTCTTGACGGCGGAGTCGAACGCCGGACCGCGCAGCCCCTCCACCTCGGCGGCGAGTTCGAGCAGATACGCGTCGGTGAAGCCGTCGACGATCTCCTCGGGCTGGTTCTCGTAGAGCACGGCGTGGTACTCGGCGAACTTGCCCTCCGCCAGCGCGGCCCGCAGGGCATTCGCCGCCTTCTTCGAGCCACTGCCGCCCAGCTTGTCGTCCAGGAAGGAGGCAAGGGTGTACTCGGTCACCACCCTGCGCGCCAACGTCCGCTGCAGCGCGGCCGGAGCGCCGGTCCGCTCGAACTCCTCGCAGACGGGGCAGCGCATGTCCTCGTAGAGGCGGAGGGTGACCGGCGCGTGCGGGTCCCCGACGCGGATCGTCGTGCCGTCGGTGTCCAGCTCCTCCGGCAACTCCCGCAGGTCGCCGTAGGGGGGCTGCGCTCCGCCCAGGCGGGCCGCTCACCGCAACCGCCGAGCAGCAGCCCCAGTGCGACGACCACCACGGCCGTCATCCGTCTTCTCCGCGCACCCACCATCGACGCCCACCCTCCACCACTCACCGAAGGGCCGGATCACAGCCTGCGCGGCTCCCCTCCCTCGACATCCGTCGTCCTCGCCCCGAACCCCTGGGGCCGACATGTCCGCGTACTGTACGACACAGGCCGCTGACCAGGAACTATCAAAAAAAGACCTCTCCTGTCCGTACGACCCCCACGCCCCCAACAGGCCTTCCCCGCACGCACGTTCGACGCGTCGACGCGTCGACGAAAAGCCTGTTCCTCTCGGCACCACCTCACGAACGCGTGCGCATGTGTGCAGATACCGGGCAAGGCGCCCACAACAGCGCGTGGCCGTCCAGCAAGCGGCGCCGCATGGCCGGATTGCGTCCAACTCCCGTGACGGATGGGGCGGTTGTTCACACACTGACCCCATGAACCTCCTGAGGAAAGCCTCGGCCGCCCTTACGGCCGTGGCCGCGATCCTGATCGCGACACCCCCCACAGCCTCGGCGACGCCCACCCCACACGACACGTCAGGCCACTCGTACGGCGGCGGCACGCTCGTTCGGGAGAACTTCGACCGCCTCCCCCTCGGCCCGGTGACGAAGGGCAGAGGCTGGACCACCGACACCTCCAACGGCACCCTGACCGTCGCGCCCAGCTCCACCGGCCACGGTCGCGAACTGCGCCTACGCACCGAGGGCAACGGCCGCGCCTTCATGGTCCTGTCCGACCTCGCGCCACGCGGCAACAGCTTCTGGGCCCGGATGCGGCTGCGCGTGACCGAGTTCCCCACGGCCCCGGACTGGGCCCACTGGACTCTGGCCGAAGCCTCGGGCCCCGACTCCCCCACCCTGGTCCGCCCCCTCGGCGGCCAGTACGCCCCCACGGACAAGGGCAACTTCTGGGGCGTCGGCTCGGACCTGGGCCCGACGGGTGACTGGACGAACTGGAAGACGTCGGCCCCGGCGGTCGCGGGCAAGTGGCAGTGCGTGGAATTCCACCTGGACGCCACGGACAACCGCGTCACGGTCTACTTCGACGGCGTGGCCCAGCCCGACCTGACCGTCACCACCACCCAACACGGCGGCACGACGGACGACTTCGTCTTCCCCACCTTCGACGAACTGAAGCTGGGCTGGCAGCTGTACCAGGCGGGCCCCACCCCCTCGTCGTACGACATGCGCATGGACGACATCGCGGTGAGCACGCGGCGGGTCGGGGGCTGCGGCAGCTGACCCACTACCGGTGGGGCCGGCCGTACTTCGCCGCGGCCGGCCCCACCGTGACTGCCCCTATGGAGGACGACTACCTCGACTCATCGCCCGTCAGGTCGATCACCACCTCATCAGGTCATCGGTCCCGTCGCCATGGAGCCTCGACGTCCCGCGGCCGATCGGGACCCCGGACGCTAACGGGGACGGCGTTCCCGACGTATGGACGGTTCGTTCCGACGGTTCGGTGCGCTTCTACGTCGGCGGCAAGGCCGTCCTGGCCGGATCGGGTACGGAGATCGGGGCTCAGCACGGGGTGACCCCGCTGAGCCCCTCGTGGCGTCACGGCTCTGTCAGCCGCACGGCACGAGTGCTGTCGCTCCCACCGATACCGACTCCATCGATCTAATCTGACGACATGTCAGACAATGAGTCGTACGACCTGCTCGGCTTCGACAACGTCCTGCTCCCCGTCGGTGACCTCGGCGAAGCCGTCTCCTTCTACGAGCGGGCCGGGTTCGAGGTGGGCTTCCGGCTGGACGAGGCCGGGATCGCGGGGCTGAAGGTCGGCAAGGAGACGCCCGGGCTGCTGTTGCGGGTGGAGGAGGAGTTGCCGCAGCGGCCGCCCGCGTGGGCGTCCGCGCGGGTGTGGCTGGAGGTGCCCGACGCGCGGGCCGCCGCCCGCGCCCTCGCGGCGGCCGGAGTGCCGCCGCTCGACGCCCCCTTCTCCGTCGCCACCGGGTGGACCGTCGAGTTCGCGGACCCCTGGGGGAACGTCATCGGGCTCACGGACTACGGCAAGCGGCCGGAGCTGGCCCGCACCGGATGATCGGTTCACCGATCGATCGGTTGAACGCGTTCAAAAACAGCGCTACAGTCTCCCCCAGGACGCTTTGAACGCGTTCAAGAATGCCACTGAGGGGTGGGGACATGGATCTCACGGTCGTCGCGTACGTCGTCTATTCGCTGGTCAGCGTGGGGCTGACGGTGTGGGTGGCACGGACGTTGAGCAGGAACGGGCGGATCTTCCTCTCGGACGTGCTGCGGGGGAACGAGACGCTCGCGGACGCCGTGAACCACCTGCTGGTGGTCGGCTTCTATCTCGTGAACCTGGGCTTCGTGGCGCTGTATCTGAACGCCGACGGCTCCATCACCAGCCCCCGTGAGGTCTTCGAGGCGGTGTCGGCGAAGCTCGGCGTGGTGCTGCTCGTGCTCGGCGCGCTGCACCTGGGGAACGTGTTCGTGCTGAACAAGTTCCGGCGGCGGGGCGTCATGGAACGCGAGCAGCTGCCGCCGGTCGCACCGCAGGGCTGGGTCGCTCCGACGGGCCGCGTATGAGCGCCACGGCCGGGCCGGCCGCCGTGGACCGGGGCGCCGAGCGCGTCCCGGTCCACGGGCTCACCGTGCTGTACGACGCCGGGTGCGGGCTGTGCGCCTTCCTTCGGGAGTGGCTGGGGAAGCAGCTCCAGTTGGTTCCCCTGACGTTCGTGGCAGCGGGTTCGGAGGAGGCGCGGCGGCTGTTTCCGTCGCTCGATCACGCGGCCACGTTGGAGGAGATCACGATCGTCGGGGACGGCGGGCAGGTGTACCGGGGGTCCGCCGCCTGGATCGTGTGCCTGTGGGCCCTGCGCGCGCACCGGCCGCTCGCGCACCGGCTGAGCACCCCGGCGGGCGCCCGGCTCGCACGCACCGCCGTACTGACCGCCGCGAAGTGGCGGGGCGCCCACCGGCAGCCCGGCTCGGGCTGCGGAAGCGGCGGGGCCGAGCTGACGGGATGGTCGTACGACCGCCGGTACGGGTGGGTGTACCGGACTCCCGGAGACTGCGACAGCGGTACCTGCCCGACTCGTTAGGCTCTGCCCGTGCCCGCAGCGAACGACAGCCCCAGCCCAGAGCCCGTTGACGACCAGCTCGACGCGGGGCCCGGCGGCCCTGGGAACGGTTCGGAACAACCCGGCCCCCGGGGCACCGCCAAGTCCGAGCAGACCCGCGCGCTGATCCTGGAGACCGCGCTGCGGCTCTTCCAGGAGCGCGGGTACGACAAGACGACGATGCGGGCCATCGCCAAGGAGGCCGGCGTCTCCGTCGGGAACGCGTACTACTACTTCGCCGGCAAGGAACACCTGATCCAGGGGTTCTACGACCGGATCGGCGCGGAGCACCTGGTGGCGGTGCGGCCCGTGCTGGAGCGGGAGAAGGATCTGGAGGCGCGGATCGCGGGGGTGCTGAAGGCGTGGCTGGACGTGGCGGAGCCGTATCACGAGTTCGCGGCGCAGTTCTTCAAGAACGCGGCCGATCCGCAGAGCCCGCTCAGTCCCTTCTCCCCCGAGTCGGAGGGGCCGCGCGAGGAGTCCATCGCCATCCACCGCGAGGTGCTCGCCGGGTCCAAGGCCAAGGTCCCGGACGAACTCCGGGACATCCTCCCCGAGTTGATGTGGCTCTCCCTGATGGGGCTCGTCCTGTACTGGGTCTTCGACCGGAGCGAGGGGCGCGCCCGCAGCTACCGGCTGGCCGAGCGGGGGGCCCGGCTGACCACCCGGGGCGTCTCGCTGGCACGGTTCCGCGCGCTGCGTCCGCTGGTCCGCGAGGTGCACGAGCTGTTCACGGACTTCCTGCCGGGGATGACGAAGGGGACGCCGGGGGAGGGCGGCGAGGCGCGGGCGGCGGAGTGATCGTCGGGTGAACGGGATCGAACGGGACACTTGGCTCCGCTCCTGCCTACGATGATGGCCTCGGCACCAGCCCACAGGAGGCACGTGATGTCCACAGCATCCGTCGAGCGGCCCCATGGAGACCGTCCGCTCATCGCGGAGGCGAACCAGGTCATGGACCGCCTTCCGGGGTATCGCGTCGAGATCATCGGAGGCACGATCGTCGTGACGCCGCCCGCCAACTTCGCCCACGCCCGTGCTCTGTCCAGGTTGCGGAGTCCCTTCATCGCCGCAGGGCTGGGGGACGGGGATTCCGAGGTGACCGAGGGTGTCGGGCTCTGGCTGCCGGGTGGTGCCGAGGACTACGCGATCCCCGACCTCGTGGTCGTCGACGCCGACATCGAAGATCACCTCGTCGAGAACAACTGCTACGACCCGATCGCCTTCCGTCTCGTTCTCGAGGTCACCTCCAGCAACTACCAGAACGACCTCCGCGCCAAGGTCACCGCGTATGCCCAGGCGAAGATCCCGGTCTACGTCATCGTCAACCGCCAGCACCAGCGCCTCCACGTACTCACCGACCCCGCCGGCGACACGTACGCCAGCCACCGCGTACACGCCCCCGGCGAGACCGTCACCCTGCCCGAGTCCATCGGCGCCAAAGTCACCCTGGACGTCGAGGCGATCCTCAAGGCAGGTCAGCCGAAAACTAATTGACCACGCCAGCGCCGCCCGCCCGCACACCGACCTGACGCGCCCGCGAGACGTGCGGCGGTGCGGTGGTCGTCGCCAGCAGATACGGCCCCGGGCCCGGTACGGCGACGATGTACGAACCGTCCGCGAGGTCGACCTCACCCGTCTGGTCCGCGACGCCGCCGTCGACCTGCGTGCCCAGCAGCCCGACCGTCCGGTCACGGTCACGGTCCGCGCCGACGGCGGCGGCGGGAGGACGCGTGCCGGATCTTCGACCGTTTCTTCCGGGCGGGGGGCGGCGCCGGCAGCGGCCTGGGCATGGCCATCGTGCAGGGCGTGGTGGAAGCCCATGAGGGCGAGGTCTCGGTGAGCACGGCCCCGGGCGATGGCCTGAAAGTGACGGTCACCCTCCTACCAGCGCCCAGACCGTCTTCCCGTGCCGTCCCCGGCTCCACACCCCCCAGCCCGCGGCGAGGTGCTCCACGAGCCGCAGCCCCCGCCCCGTCTCCTCCCAGTCCCCCACGTCCCTGATCCGGGGCACGGTCATGTCCTCGTCGGAGACCTCGACCAGGCAGGTCCCGTCGGCCAGGGCGGTCACGGCGATCTCGAACTCCCGCTCCAGCAGGGGCCCGTGGCGTACGACGTTGGTCGCGAGCTCGGAGACGACGAGGACGACGTCCTCCAGGGTCGCGGAGCCCTCCTTGTGCCCCCAGTCGACCAGATGTTCCCGGACGCGTCGCCGGGCGAGCCCCACGGACGCCGGATGGCGGGGCAGCCGGAAGGAGTTGCGTCTCAACACGTGTGCTCCTCACCCCGGACACACCCCCGACACAGAACGATGCGGGGGGCGGGCACGCCGTGTCACTCCCGCGAACGTCCGGCCCGCGACTTCGCGTCAGCTGTCACGCGGCGTCTGTCATATCCAGTCCAGCCGCCACAGCCGGAAGACGCCGGTGTCGTCGGACAGGTACTGCGCCCCGCCGACGTCCTCGCTGCTGAGCACGTACTCCTTGCGCTGCCACAGCGGGATCATCGGCACGTCCTGCGCCACGACCTCCTGGAGTTCCTTGAAGTCCGCCGCGGCCCGGCTGCGGTCCTCGTACCGCTGGCTGTCCTTGATCAGCCGGTCGGCCTGCCCGCTGCTGTAGCCGTTGTTCAGGGAGCCGCCGGTGCCGACGAGGGGCCCGCTGAAGGTGTCGGGGTCGGGGTAGTCGGCGACCCAGCCCACCCCGTACGCGTCCAGCTTGCCCTCGGCGTACCGCTTCTGGAAGGCGGTCCACTCGTACGCCTTGGTCGTCACGTAGAAGAGCCCGCTCGCCTCCAACTGCTGCTTCAGTTCGGCGGCCTCGGCGGCGGCCGAGCCGCTGCCCTCGGCGTAGCCGAAGGTGAAGCGGACCGGCATGCCGACACCGGCCTCGTCGAGCAGCTTGCGGGCCCGCTGCGGGTCGGGCCGGGGGTTCGCGTCGAAGAACGAGGTCGTGTGGCCCGTGAGTCCGGCCGGGATGAGCGAGTACAGGGGCTCGGTGGTGCCCTGGTAGACCTCGGCGACCAGCTTCTCCCGGTTGATCAGCGCGGCCAGCGCCTGCCGCACCCGGCGGTCCTGGAACGGCGAGCCCACCCGCACGTTGAGCACCAGGTTGCGGGTCTCGGTGCTGTCGGCCTCGGTGACCCGCTGGTCGAGGTCGCTCGGCGAGACGGCGGCGAGCGTCGCGGGCGGCAGTGTGCGCGAGGCGACGTCCACCCGGCGCGCCGTCCATGCCTTCTGGAGCGCGGCCGAGTCCTCGTAGTAGCGCATGAGGACCGGCCTGCGGGCCCCCTGGGCCTCGCCCTGGTAGCCGTCGTTGGGGGTGAGGCGGGCCTGCCCGTCGCCGTACGACGTCAGGGTGTACGGGCCGGTGCCGTCGGCGCCGCCGTCCGTGCGCAGCCGGTTGACGGGGTACCTGGTCCGGTCGACGATCGACCCGGCTCCGGTGGCCACCTTGAACGGGAACGTGGCGTCCGGCGAGGACAGGCGGAAGGTGACGGACAGCCCGTCGGCGCTGACCGACTGCAGGGTGTCGAGCAACCCGGCCGGTCCGACATCGGAGTTGACGCGCTTGACCCGGTCGAAGGAGTACTTGACGTCCTTGCCGGTGACCTCGCGTCCGCTGGGGAATCTCAGCCCCGGGCGCAGGGTGCAGCGGTAGACGGTGAGCGCTTTGCCGAGGAACTCACAGCCGCGCGCGGCGTCGGGCACGGGTGCGCCGCCGCCCGGTTCGAAGGTCAGCAGCGACTGGAACACGTTGTTGAACAGGGCCCAGGACCCGGCGTCGTAGGCCCCGGCCGGGTCGAGCGAGGTGACCTTGTCGGTCGTGCCGACGACGATCGTCCTGTTCCCGTCCCGCTGGGCCGGCAGCAACTGCCAGCCGCCGATCGCCGCGATCGCCACCACCAGCAGCGACGCGAGAATCCGCACGCGAACCGACCGCATCGGTGCCCCTTCCAAGGACCCCACCCGGCCCACTACGCACAGTGGTTCCGCGGTGGCGCGGATCACCTAACCACAGTCGACTGTGTTGACGGAAGACAGCTTTTGTTGAGTTGAGAAAGAACTCGGTAAGCATGTCGCCATATGTGTCCGAAAGGCTTCCGCTCCTGTACCGGAAGCCTTCCTGACGAGCCGTCACGCCTGCTTCGACGCCAGCTCCACGACCGTGATGTCCGAGGGCGCCCCGACCCGCACCGGCGGCCCCCAGGCGCCCGCGCCGCGGCTCACGTAGAGCTGGGTGTCGCCGTAGCGCTCCAGCCCCGCGAGGGTCGGGTTGGCGGCCTGCGCGACATAGGTCATGGGCCACATCTGGCCACCGTGGGTGTGACCGGAGAGCTGGAGGTCGACGCCGTGGTCGACGGCATCGTGGATCTGCACGGGCTGGTGGGCCATGAGCACCACGGCGCGCGAGGTGTCCCGGTCACCGAGCGCCTTGGCGAAGTCGGGACCCTGGCCCTCGTCCTCGCCCGCGATGTCGTTCACTCCGGCGAGGTCGAGGTACGGCAGCTCGCGGCGGGCGTTCTCCAGCGGGGTCAGGCCCAGCCGCCGCACCTCCTCGACCCACTGCTCGGCGCCGGAGATGTACTCGTGGTTGCCGGTGACGAAGTAGCTGCCGTGGCGTGCCTTCAGTCCGGCGAGCGGTGCCGCCGCCGGGCCGAGGTCCGCCACGTCGCCGTCGACCAGGTCGCCGACCACCGCGATCAGGTCGGGCTGTGTGGAGTTGATCGTGTCGACGACCTTCTGCGCGAAGCCCCGGCCCAGCATCGGTGAGAGGTGGATGTCGCTGACCACCGCGATGCGGAAACCGTGCGCGGCGCGCGGCAGCTTCGCCAGCGGCACCGTGACCCGCTTGAGCTTGGGTCCGCGGACGACGCCGTAGGTGCCGTAGCCGACCGTGCCCACGGCCGCGGCGGCGACGGCACCGCCCACCACCCGGGAGACGAAGAGGCGGCGGGAGGGGTCGGCCGGGGG
>NZ_JARGEE010000193.1:0-17338 GCF_033794485.1 Streptomyces sp. MB09-02B | reverse complement strand
GGGCTGGGGCGGTGTTGTCGTAGCCCACGTTGCGGACTCCGGTCCAGCCGCTCCCGCTCTGGCGGTGCGCTGTGCTGGTTTCCCCGACGCTCGACGGAACACGTGATTCCGCCGCTGTGCATCTCGTTCGCTCGCACACTTGCACCCTCTATTGGAGTATGGTCATACTTCAATAGTTGAGGTCGACGGGTTGCTGCAGGGACCCGATCCAGGGGATTCCCACTTCCTGGGCCTCCTCTGGCCGCCGGCTCCGGACTGCAGTCGCAGCCGGGAGACCTGGGAACCGCTCTGCGCCCATCTGCGAAGGAAGAAGAGGCCGGCGCACCCTGGCGATACCCCTCACCGAAGGGCACGACCGTGAACGCACGCGAAGCACGAGGCGACGTGGTGACGTCGTACCAGAACGCGGAGACCCGCACCGTCACCGCCGACGGAGTGACCTTCGCCTACCGCGAACTCGGTGCGCGGTCCGGTGTCCCGGTGGTCTTCCTCACCCACCTTGCCGCGGTCCTGGACAACTGGGACCCCCGTGTCGTCGACGGCATCGCCGCCAAGCACCGGGTGATCACGTTCGACAACAGGGGCGTGGGCGCGTCCAGCGGCGTGACGCCGAAGACCATCGAGGAGATGGCCAAGGACGCCGTCACCTTCATCCGGTCGCTCGGGCTCGAGCAGGTGGACGTCCTCAGCTTCTCGATGGGCGGCATGATCGCCCAGGTGATCGCACAGACCGATCCGCAGCTCATCCGCAGGCTGATCCTCGCGGGCACCGGTCCGGCCGGTGGCGAGGGCATCAAGGACGTGACCCGGATCGCCCACTTCGACACCCTCCGGGCACTGCTCACCTTTCAGGATGTGAAGCAGTTCCTCTTCTTCACCCGCACCGCGAACGGGCGGCGGGCCGGCAAGGAGTTCCTGGCCCGTCTGAAGGAGCGCAGTCAGGACCGGGACAAGGTGATCTCCCTCGCCTCCTACTTCTCCCAGCTCACGGCCATCCACCGCTGGGGGCTGGCACGGCCGCAGGATCTGTCCGTCATCCAGCAGCCCGTGCTCGTCGCCAACGGTGACCACGACAGGATGGTTCCGACGTCGAACTCGGCCGACATGGCCCGGCGACTGCCGAACGCCCAGCTGGTGATCTACCCCGACGGCGGCCACGGCGGCATCTTCCAGTACCACGAGCAGTTCGTGCCGAGGGTCCTCGAGTTCTTCGGCCGGCCGTAGGGCTGAAGTGCGGTCCGCGTACGTGCTGGTGACGCTGGGTCAGAGCCGTGACGCGCAATGGGTGTCACGGCTCTGACACCTGTTCGACGTAACTGACCTGCTCGTTGCTCGCCCGTACGGTGCCGAGGTGCTTGTCATGCAGGGTGGCGATGCGGGCCCCCGCTCACGCTGACGGGGGAAACGCGGGTGCACGGCACCGGCCCCTGGCCCTTGCCCAGTGGTCACCCAGCCGGTGTCGACCGGCACCGCGCGAAGGCGAGCGCGTTCTCGATCCCCTGATCGAGGACCTCGTCGGAGAACTTCCGGTCGGAGAGCGCGCGGGACAGCTGCAACGTTCCCACCACCATGGTGAAGAGGCCGACGGCCTGACCGCGGGCGGACTGCGGATCCTCGGGTGCCAGGCGGGCGGCGAGCTCGTCCAGGATGGCCCTGGCGCCGTCGGTGTAGGCATCCTTGGCCCCGTCACCGCAGCGGCCGATCTCGTCGAGCAGGGCTGCGGACGGACAACCGTCGCCGGGGTTGTCCCGGTGCTCGGGCGACAGATACGCGCGGATGAGATCCTCGAGGCCCTCGCGGCCGGGCCGCAGCGTGTCGTACTGCTTCACCAGCGTGCGCAGCTGCTCGGCGACGACGTGGGCGACGAGGTCGTCCTTGGACTCGAAGTGGGCGTAGAACGCTCCGTTGGTGAGTCCGGCGTCCGACATCAGCGTGGAGATGCCGGAGCCGTCGATGCCGTCCCGCTTGAACCGGTGGCCGGCCCGCTCGATGATCCGCTGCCGCGTCACCTGCTTGTGCTCTTTGGTGTAGCGCGCCACAGGGTTTCTCCCTCAAATCCGCCGGGCCGTTGCCTCGTGTCCGAGCCTAATCTATGGTCTGATGTATGTAATATTACGATCGACAGGTTATTTCGCGACCGGTCTGCCGCCCCATTGCCTTCAGTCAGGGATGGGCCGAGTCACCGCCGTACCCGGCACATCCGGCGACAGCTCAGGTGCCTGCGCCCACGCACGAAGCTCGTTGATCAGACAACTGCCCTGCTTGCCGCGCTGAAAGAGTGCCGCGCCGTGTCCGGCAGTGAGTCGAGGCTCTCAACGCCCGCTGTGGCATGGGTGATCCGTGCCGCAGCAGGAGCGAGGTCGGGCAGCCTTGTCTGTTGCCATCGCCCTGAAGGACCTGCTCCTTGACCCCGCCTGCACCGCGGGGGAGATCGCCGCCCTGCTGCGGACCTGGCCCACCACCACCTGACGCCAGCAGGTCGGCCCTACCTCCAGGGTCGGGCAGGCGCCTGAGGATTGTCGTCATGCTCCCGGTCATCGTGTCGGGACGACTCGACGTCTGCGTTCCGGGCCGCTGCGCGGGGGCGTGATCAGGCCGCGGTGATACGGGCGTTGACCCGCCGCATCCAGTCCTGGTCGGTGTGCCACATGGGGTGGTGCGGGGCCGCGTTGGAGGTCAGGACGACGCCGCGGAAACCCGCGGCGAGGCAGCGGTCGACGACGAACTCGGCGATGTCCTTTCCGACGGCGTCCTCCTCGAAGCGCGTCAGCAGCGGGGTGTAGCCCACGACGCCTTCTCCGAGCACGGCGGGGATGCTGCGGACGCGGGCGAACTCGGCGACGGCGTCGACCCACCCGGCCAGCGTCTCGCGCATGGCCTGCCGGTGCGCCGGATAGTTCTCGTAGAGCCACAGGTCCCAGCGGTCGGGGTCGACCCAGTCGTGGGCGTAGAACAGTTCGCGCGGGATTCCGGTGGCGGCCAGTCGCCAGGACTCGTCCGGCTGGTAGTCGGCGAAGGCGGGCGCGTCGGGGCGCAGCATGGCGGCCAGTGCGGGGGTGGGCCAGTCGGCCGTCTCGGGTGCCGCTTCGGTGCCGTGGCCGAGTCCGACCGCCTCGTACAGGGCGCCGAGCACGCCGTAGACGTAGAAGTGGAAGTGCGCGATCTGTGCCCCCTCCGGCAGGTCGTCGATCTCGCTCGGCCAGGGCTCGCCCAGGGAGTAGGTGACGGGGATGGCGGGGTGCCGGGCCCGCAGCAGCTTCACGGCACGGTCGAGAGGGCCGCGCAGATAGGCGTAGTGGGTGACGCCGTCGCGCGGCACCAGGGAGCAGTTGTCGACCTCGTTGTGCACCTCGACGTAGGCGACCTGGTCGGCCAGTCCGCGCTCGGTGAGGAAGTCGAGGAGTCCGGCGAGCGCTTCGGCCACCGCCTCGGCACGGTCCGGGCCGGGCACCTCGGCCAAGGCGCGGTGCCAGGCGTCGGTGTCGGCGAAGCTGGGGGACTGCTGGTACTCCCAGGAGGACACGATCACCTTGCAGTCGTGGCGGGCGGCGGCCTCGAACAGCTCGACGAGCCGTCGGCGGCCGTCCAGCGGATAGCCGCCGCGCACGTCGTACCAGCGGGTGCGCTGTCCGAACTCCTCGCCCAGGCCGCGGACCTGGATGGACTCCGGGTCCGGGACGCGTCCGGAGAACAGCAGGAAGGGCATGGCGCAGACGCGCACGGTGTCGAAGCCCCGGTCCACGGTCTCGGCGAAGGCGCGGTCGAGGTCGGCGAAGGGCTCGCCGGGTCCTGCCTGTGTGTACCAGCTGAAGTCCCACAGGGTGATGGCCATCGGTCGCTGCTGTGTGGTCATGAGGGCACGGTAGCTCAATTCATTAATTATGAATAATGCTTGACAGGGGTGGTGGGACTGCTCAGGCTCATGTGCCATGACCGAATCCATCCACCCGTCCCGGCGTACCGTCGTCACAGGCCTCGGCGCGGCCGCCGTCGTCGCCCTGCCGGCCTGGCCGGAGACGGCGCGTGCGGCAGACGGCACGGCCGCGGCGGCCGCGAACGGCCCGGTGCTAGACACCCACCCCGCCACGGAGCCCTCCGGAACCCATGTGCGCGAGGTCGGCGGTACCAACGTCGTCTTCCAGTACGGCACGGTGCTCCCCGCGTTCGACGGCTGGCGCACCCATGAGCCCACACGCGACTACCTGTCCCTGGACAAGCGGTGGCGCTTCCGCTTCGACCCGGCCGACCAGGGGCTCGACGAGGGCTGGCAGTCCCCGCGCCACGACGACCGGGCCTGGGACCGCATCGACGTCCCGGCGGCCTGGGACCTGCTGGACACGCCCGGCTTCGGCTCTGAGACCGCACCCTTCGGCCGGGGCACGGCGTTCGCCGACGGGTACGCCTGGTACCGCACCACCGTGGCTGTGCCGGCGTCCTGGCGGGCCCGCCACGTACGCATCGCCTTCCTGGCCGCCGGCTACAGCGCCGAGGTCTGGCTCGACGGCAAGCACCTCGGCAAGCACGAGGGTGCCAACTCGCCGTTCGCGCTTCCGGTGGGAGGGGCGCTGCGGCCGGGAACCCGCCAGACGCTCGCCGTGCGGGTCTTCCGCCGCGCGAGCTACACCGACTACACGGCCGCGACGCCGCAGCCGGTCACCGACGACCACGAGCTGCCGTACAAGCCCGTCGACTACTGGCCCTACGCGGGTCTCACCCGGTCGGCGTGGATCGAGGCGGTCCCGCGGGTCACCATCGCCAAACTGCTCGTGGCCGCCACGAACGGGCGCCTGGAGGCACACGCGGTCGTCGAGAACCACGGCGCCTCCGACTTCGACGGTCGGCTCACCCTGGACCCCGGCCGGGGGAGCGGCGGTCGGCCCACCGTGGTCGCGGCCAGGATCGCCGCCCGGTCGGCGGGCGTCGTACGGGTCGTGGTCCGCATACCCGGCGCGCCACGCTGGAGCCCGGCCGCGCCGCACACGCTCACCGCCCGCGCCACCCTGACCGCCGGGAGGCATGGAGGTCCACGGGTGGACACGTTGTCGACCACGTACGGCGTACGCGAACTGGCCGTAGCCGACGCCCAGTTGCGCCTGAACGGCAAACCGCTGTTCCTCAAGGGCCTCAACTGGCACGAGGAGACGGCCGCCCACGGCAGGGCGATGACGCCGGCCGAGTACGACCGGGAACTCGGACACATCACGGCGGTGGGCGCCAACTTCATCCGCAACTGCGTCTACAACCGTCACCCCTACGTCTACGACTGGGCGGACGAGCGCGGCGTCCTGGTGATGGACGACATCGACACCATGTGGCTCAACACCCCCCAGGAGAAGCTCCAGACCGAGCGCTACGGCCTCGCCCGCGCCCTGGCCCTGACCATGGCGTGGAACCAGCACAACCGCCCGTCGGTGATCCTCTGGTGCCTGCAGAACGAGTCGGAGATCGACGCCGGCGGCGCTCTGGTCTACCGGGCCTGGCTCGCCGACCTGAAGGCGGCCGTGAAGTCCGTCGACCTCACCGCCCGCCCGGTGACCTGGGCCTCCAACACCAGCAACGACCCCGCGTTCGACCTCGCCGACGTGATCGGGTTCAACGAGTACTTCGGCTACTTCTACGGCAAGGACGCCGACCTCGGCCCCACGCTGGACGCGGTGCACGCCAAGTATCCCGACAAGCCGATCCTGATCACCGAGAACGGCACCTGGTCCATAGCCGGCACCCACGGTCCCGCGACCACGCAGGGCACGGAGGAGTGGCAGGCGGCGAGCTTCACCGCCCACTGGGCGCAGGTGACGGCGCGGAGCGACTTCGTCGCAGGCTTCACCTACTGGGTGCTCAAGGACTACAAGCAGCGGGCCGGATACAACCAGGCCTACAACGGCATCTCGGTGATGGGTCTGTTCACCTTCGCCGAGGAACGGCCCAAGCTTGTTTACGACATGTTCCGCAAGGCGGTGAACCCCAGGGACAGATGACCCCTGACGTGGAAGGGCAGAGGGGGAGGGACGGACCGACCCTCCCCCTCTGCCCTTCCTGTGGGTCAGGCCTTGACGCTGCCCTCGGTCAGACCGCTGCGCCAGAAGCGCTGCAGGGCGACCATGGCGATCATCAGCGGGACGACGGAGACGAAGGCGCCTCCCACGGTCAGCTGGTAGAGCTGAGGCTGGCGGTCGGCGAAGGACTGCCATGACGTCAGACCGAGGGTGATGGGGTAGAGCGTGGAGTCGGACAGCATGACCAGCGGCAGGAAGTAGTTGTTCCAGATGCCCACGAACTGGAAGAGGAAGATCGTCACCAGGGCGGGGGTCATGATGCGCAGGGCGACGACCGTGAAGATGCGGAACTCTCCCGCGCCGTCGATGCGGGCCGCCTCCAACAACTCGTCCGGTATCGATGCCGCCGCGTAGATCCGGCACAGGTACACGCCGAACGGACTGACGAAGCTCGGCAGCAGGACGGCCCAGTAGGTGCTGGCCAGGCCCGCCTCGCTGAACAGCAGGTACATGGGCAGCGCGAGCGCCGTGGCGGGGATCAGGACGCCGCCCAGCACGATGTTGAAGAGCGTGTCGCGCCCGGCGAAGGAGAACTTCGCCAGCGCGTAGCCGGACATCGCGGCCAGCAGCGTCGCCACGCCCGCGCCGACCCCCGCGTACAGCAGGCTGTTGGCGGCCCAGCGCAGGTAGATCGCGTCGTCGTAGGTGAGCACCTCGTGCAGGTTGCTCAGGAACTGCGGTTGGGAGAACCACAGCCCGAAGGTGCCGAACAGGTCGCCGGTGGACTTGGTGGACGCCACGACCAGCCAGTACACCGGGAGCAGGAAGTACCCGGCGGCTGCCACGAGCAGGCCGGTGACGAGGATACGGCTGCGCGTGGTGACCCCGGTGATGTCGCCGCGCGGCGTCGGGCCGTCGTCGGAGGCCGGCCTCTCACCGCTCGGCGGGACGGTGCGGGCCGCTGTCTGGAGACTCACGTGTCCCCGCCTCTCTTGTTGACCAGCCGCAGGAACCCGAAGGAGAGCACGAACGCGGCGAGGGCGAGCAGGACCGCCTCGGCGGCGGCGAGGTGGTAGTTGTCGTTGGTGAACGCCTCGTTGTAGGCGCTGAGGTTGGGGGTGTAGGCGCTGTCGATGCTCGACGAGACGGGCTTGAGTACCAGGGGTTCCGCGAACAGTTGCAGCGTGCCGATGATGGTGAAGACCGTGGTGAGGATCAGCGCCGGGCGCAGCAGCGGCAGCTTGACGTGCCGGACCGTCATCCAGGCACTGGCGCCGTCGATGCGGGCGGCCTCGTACAACTCCGTGGGGATGGTGCGCAACTGGGCGACGAGGACCAGGACGTTGTAGCCGGCGAACTCCCAGGTGACGATGTTCGCGATGGACCACAGGACCGTGTCTCCGCCCAGCAGGTCCACCGATATGCCCAGGTGGCGCATGCCGTCCACGAGAGGGCTGACTCCCGGAACGTACAGGAAGCCCCACAGGATGGACGCGATGACCCCCGGAACGCCGTAGGGCAGGAAGTAGGCGGCGCGGAAGAACCGCACGCCTCTGGCCGAGGCACTGTCCAGCAGCAGCGCGAGCCCGGCGGCCAGTACGACCATCACCGGCACCTGGACGACGGCGAACAGCAGGACGCGACCGATGCTGCGCACGAAGGCGTCGTCGGACAACGCGTCCGAGTAGTTGCTCAGTCCGACGAAGACGGTACGGCTGGCGCCGAGCCCCAGCGGCCCGGTGCGTTCGACATCCATGACGCTCTGGAAGACGGCGTAGCCGATGGGGGCGGCGAAGGTCAGCAGGAACAGCAGGAGGAAGGGCGCGACGAAGGCGACGGGCGCCAGATTTCTGCGGCGGCGGGGTGCTCGGGTGCGGGTGGGCATCAGGGTGCTTTCTGGAGTCCGGAGGGGAGGGCGGCGGCGGCCGCGTCACGCCCTCCGGAGGCGGTCACTGGCCGGTGGAAACCTTCAGACCCTTCCTCTTCAGGTCCTCGACGGTCTGCTTCTGCGCCTGCTGGACCGCGGAGACGAACGAGCCCTTGCCCGCCACGGCGGCCTGGAAGCCGTCGTTGAGGTGCTGGTAGGTGGCGTCGATCGTCGGAATCCACTTCCACGAGGTGTCGATGTTCTTGTCCGCCTCCGCGAAGACCTCGTTGTATTTTTGGCCTCCGAAAAACGCCGACGGCTTGTCCAGCGAGGAGCCCCTGTACGCGTCGGCCCCCGCGGGCCAGCCGTATCCGCCCTGCAGGAGCAGGTCGACGCTCGCGGGGTCGGTGTTGAGCCACTCGGCGAACTTCAGGGCCTCGGGGATGTGCCCCGCGCCCTTGAGGACGGCCGTGGAGGAACCACCCCAGTTCGCGGACACGTTCGCGCCCCTGGTCCACTGCGGCATGGGCGCCACGGCCCATTTGCCGCTGGTCTTGGGGGCGTTTCCGCTGATGATGGCGTCGCCCCACTGGGCGCTGACCCATGAGGTGATGGCGCCGGACTGCAGGTCCTTGTACCAGCCGTTGGCGAAGTCGGGCTCGGTCTTGATCAGTTTCTTGGTGCGCAGTTCGTCCCAGTAGGCGGCGACCTTGAGGGTCTCCGGGGAGGCGATGTTCACCGACCAGGTGTCGCCGTCGACGCCGAACCACTTGGCGCCGGCCTGCCAGGCGAGTGCGGTGAACCAGGCCGAGTTGCCGGGCGGGAAGGTGCCGATGTAGGCCTTCGGGTCGGACCTGCGGATCTTCTCCGCCGCCCGGGCGTACTCGTCCCACGTCTCGGGCGGAGCGATGCCCCACTTCTTGAACAGGTCGGAGCGGTAGAACAGGCCCATCGGACCGGACGCCTGGGGGATCGCGTAGACGGCCGAGCCGAAGACTCCCTGCTGCCACTGCCAGTCCACGAACTTCGACTTGTCCTTGTCCGCGCCGTACTCGGACAGGTTCACCAGGCCGTTCTCCAGCAGGAACGAGGGGATCTCCTGGTACTCCACCTGGGCCAGGTCGGGCGCGTTGCCGCTCTTGAGGGCGGCGCGCGTCTTCGCGTAGCCGCCGCTGCTGCCTGCCGGGATCTTCTCCAGTTTGACGTGGATGTCCGGGTGGGTGGCGTTCCACTTGTCGACGGCCTTGTCGACGCCGGGAACCCACGACCAGAAGCGCAGGTCGACCTTCTCGCCGGGCTTGGCGGGTGCCTGCGCCTTGTCCTGCGTATCGCTCGAATCACTGCAGGCGGAGATGACCAGGGAGAGGGCGACAAGGGTCGTGGCGAGTGCGCCCCGGCTTCTGCGGCGGGGTGTGGTGCGGCTCATGGGAGGAGGTCCTTCCTGGCTTCGTCCCGGAGGTGCCTGGTGCGTGCCGGTCAGTCTCGGAGTGGCATCGCCACGCCGTCAAGATATATTCATAATTAATTGAAACAGCTATGGTGGGGCGCACAGGCAGGAGCGAGGGGAGACGCACGTGACGACGGAATGCCGCAGGATGACGGGGCGCGTGGCCGTGATCACCGGGGCGGCGCACGGCATCGGCGCGGCCACGGCACGCCGGCTCGCGGCCGAAGGAGCGGTGGTCGTGGTCACGGACGTGGAGGTCGCGGCCGGCAAGGCCGTCGCGGCGGAGATCGCGGACAGCGGGGGACGCGCCGAGTTCGTGCACTGCGACGTGACCTCGGCCGCCGACTGGCAGTACCTGGCCCGCCACGTCGACGAGCACCACGGCCGGCTGGACGTGCTGCACAGCAACGCCTACGCCCAGCTCAACAAGCCCGCCCACGAACTGAGCGAGGCCGAGTGGGACGGTCAGATGGCGGTGCTGCTCAAACCGGCCTGGCGCGCGATGAAGACGTTCGCTGCCATGCTGCGCGAGGCGAAGGGTTCCGTCGTCCTCACCTCGTCGGTGCACGCGGTCTTGGGCCTGCCGGGCCATGCCGCCTACGCCGCCGCGAAGGGCGCACTGTGCTCACTGGGGCGGCAGTTGGCCGTCGAGTACGGTCCCGACATCCGGGTCAACACCGTGCTGCCCGGACCCATCCTGACCGCCGCCTGGGACGGGATCCCGGAGCCCGACCGGGCGCGCAGCGTCGCGGCCACGGCGGCCGGGCGGTTCGGGCAGCCGGAGGAGGTGGCAGCGGCCGTCGCCTTCCTGGCATCGTCGGACGCCTCCTATGTGACCGGCGCCAGCCTGCTGGTCGATGGAGGATGGAGCGTCATGAAGGAGTCCTCGTGAGCGTCGCACACCGTGCGGTGGGCCGGGCACAAGGACCGATACGGAAACGGAGAACGTGGTGACCCATCCCCCCAAGGGGCTGCACGCGCAGGCGGTGGAGGAGCTGGGCCGGCGCATCATCCGGGGCGACTACCCCCCGGGCTCCGTCGTCGACCCGGTCAAGTTCGAGACGGAACTCGGCGTCAGCAAGACCGTCGTGCGCGAGGCACTGCGCGTCCTGGCGGCCAAGGGCCTGCTGGAGTCGAAGCAGAAACGCGGCACGACCATCCGGCCGCGCGCCGACTGGAACCTGCTCGACAGCGACCTGCTGCGCTGGCAGGGCAGCAGCGCCCCCACCGACGGCTTCCTGGAGGACCTCGCCGAGGTCCGCGCGATCGTCGAACCCGCCGGAGCCCGGCTCGCCGCGGCCCGCCGTACCCCCGCCGACCTGGACACGCTGCGGCAGGCACTCGACGCGATGGCAGCGGCCGGGACGGACGCGGACGCGATGGTCGAGGCTGACCTCGCCTTCCACCGCGCCCTGCTGGACGCCGCCCACAACGAACTGCTCAGCCGCATGGAAGTCGTCATCGAGGCCGGTCTGCGCGTACGCGACCGGATCGTGCACGGCGCCCGGCACTTCTCCGACTCCATCCCCGTGCACCAGGAACTGCTCGACGCGGTCGAGGCGGGTGATCCGGACGCGGCGGTGGCCGCCGTCGAGTCACTGCTCGCGCAGGCGTCCCACGACCTGGCCGCCGTACAGGCCCAGCAGGACCACGACGGCCTCGCGACCGACCCGCTCCCCGAGGAAACTCCTTGAAGATAACCGCACTTGAGACCTTCCTGGTCGCTCCGCGCTGGCTGTTCCTCCGCGTCGCCACCGACGAGGGAGTCACCGGCTGGGGCGAGCCCGTGATCGAGGGCCGCGCCGAGACCGTACGCGCCGCGGTCCATGAACTGGCCGACTACCTCGTCGGCCGGGACCCGCTGCGCATCGAGGACCACTGGCAGGTGCTCACCAAGGGCGGTTTCTACCGTGGCGGCCCCATCCTCTCCAGCGCCGTCGCCGGCATCGACCAGGCCCTGTGGGACATCGCCGGCAAGTCCTACGGTGTCCCCGTGCACCGCCTCCTCGGCGGCCCCGTCCGCGACCGCGTCCGGATGTACGCCTGGATCGGCGGAGACCGTCCCGGCGAGGTCGCGGAGCTGGCCGAGGAGCAGATGAATGCGGGCTTCACCGCCGTGAAGATGAACGGCTCGGCCGAACTCGCCCCGATCGACACCCCGGCACGCACCGCCGAGGTCGTCGCCCGCGTAGCGGCCGTCCGTGAAGTGCTGGGCGACGAGCGGGACATCGCCGTCGACTTCCACGGCCGGGCCTCCACCGCCATGTCACGCCGCCTGCTGCCCCAACTGGAGCCGCTGCACCCGCTGTTCGTCGAGGAACCCGTCGCACCGGAACACTCGGGCCACCTGCGCAGCCTGGTGGAGTCCACGAGTGTCCCGCTCGCCACCGGCGAACGCCTGTACTCCCGCTGGGACTTCCGCGAGGTCATGGCCAGCGGCATCGCCGTCGCCCAGCCCGACCTCTCGCACGCCGGCGGCATCTCCGAGGTCCGCCGCATCGCCGCCATGGCCGAGACGTACGACGTCACCCTGGCCCCGCACTGCCCCCTCGGCCCGATCGCTCTGGCCGCGAGCCTCCAGATCGCCTTCTCCGTACCGAACTTCCTCATCCAGGAACAGAGCCTGGGCATCCACTACAACCAGCGGTGCGACCTGCTGGAGTACGTGATGGACCCCGAACCCTTCCGCTTCCAGGACGGATACGCCGTCGCCGCCTCCCGTCCCGGCCTCGGCGTCGACATCGACGAGAAGGCCGTACGCCGCGCCGCCGAGACCGGACACCGCTGGCGCAACCCCGTATGGCGGGGAGCGGACGGAGCGTTCACCGAATGGTGAGCACCCTCAAGCACGCACATCCCGAACCCGAGGAGAGCCCGCTCCCCATGAACCTGGTGGAATCCCTCCGTGGCCACCGCCTGCTGGCGATCGTGCGGGGCAAGGACCCCGCCGCGGCCCTGCGCACCGTACGCACCCTCACCGAGGAGGGCGTCGCGGCCATCGAGGTCTCCCTGACCACGGCCGACGCCCTGACCGTCATCAGGCAGGCCCGCGCCGAACTCGGCCCCGACGCGCTCCTCGGCGCCGGAACCGTGCGCTCGGCGGCGGACGCGGCCCGCGCCGTGGACGCCGGTGCGTCGTACCTCGTCACTCCGGCACTGGTCGACGGGCTGGAGCCCTACGGCGTACCCGTGCTGATGGGCGCCCTGACGCCGACCGAGATCGAACTCGCCCTCGCACGAGGCGCCGCCGCGATCAAACTCTTTCCGGGCACTCTGGGCGGCCCCGGTTATCTGCGGGCCCTGCGCGACCCCTTCCCCGAGGTGCCCTTCGTGCCCGTCGGTGGAGTGGACGCGCAGGCGGCCGGCGAGTATCTGGACCGGGGCGCCGTCGCCGTAGGCGTCGGCTCACCCCTCGTCGGGGACGCGGCCGACGGCGGCGACCTCGATCGACTCCGGCACCGTGTGGCCGAGTTCCGCAAGGTCGTCGCCGGGGGGAGGACGTGACGGGATCGATTCCACCCGAGGTCGTGACCTTCGGGGAGACGATGGCGGCGCTCAGGGCTCCGGGCGCGCTGCGGCTCGGCGGCAGCCTCGGCCTGTCCGTGGCGGGCGCCGAGTCCAACGTCGCGATCGGCCTCGCCCGGCTCGGCCACCGGGTGCGCTGGGCCGGCCGGGTCGGTGCGGACGAACTCGGCGCGCTCGTCCTGCGCACCCTGCGCGCCGAGGGCGTCGACATCGACCACGCGGGCACCGACGACACCGGCCGCCCCACGGGACTGCTGCTCACCGAACTCCGCCTGGGCACGCTCACGCGCGTCAGCTACTACCGCGCCGGTTCCGCCGGTTCGGCCGTCACACCGGCCGACGTCCTGCCCGCACTGGCCCCCGAAACCCGCGTCCTGCACCTGACCGGCATCACACCGGCGCTGAGCCCGTCGGCGGCCGAGGCGGTCCTGGCCGCCGCCACCGCAGCACGCGACGCCGGCGTCACCGTATGCCTCGACGTCAACTACCGCTCCCGGCTGTGGACCGCCGACCGCGCCCGCACCGCGCTCCGGCCGCTGCTGGCCCGCACCGACCTGCTCGTCGCCTCCGAGGACGAACTGCCGCTGGTGCTGGAACGATCCGGCGTGGACGAACCGGAGGCCGTGCGCAGCGTTCTGGCGGAAGGGGTCAAAGAGGTCGTCGTCAAGCGTGGCGCGAGCGGCGCGACCGCCTTCACCGCGGACGGGGCGACCGACCGCGCGGCGATACAGGTCGGCGCCGTCGATCTGGTCGGCGCGGGCGACGCCTTCGTGGCCGGATACCTGTCCGGACTCCTCGACGGCGCGGACATCCCGGCCCGGCTGCACCGAGCCGTCACCACCGCGGCCTTCACCGTGGCCACCCGGGGCGACTGGGAGGGCCTTCCCACACGGGACGAACTCGGCCTGCTCGACCAGCCCGACGGCACCACCATCCGCTGACCCAGGAGAGGGACATGACATCAACGGCACCGTCGGCGGCGCTCGTCGTGGAGGGAGCGTACGAACTCGCCGAGGGCGGCCGCTGGTTCGGGCCGGTACGTGTACGTCGACATCCTCAGCGGACGGCTCTTCGAACTGCGTGACGACCGTGACGACCGTGCCGACCGTGACGACCGCGACGACACCGGGCCGACCGAACTCGCCCGTCTCGACGTACCGTTGGGCGCCGTCGCGCCGGTGTACGGCCGGCCGGACACCTGGATCGCCGCCGCGGGCACCGGCATCGCGCTGCTCACCCCCGGCGGCACCCTGGAATGGCTGGACCGCCCCGAGGACCGCACCCCGGTCCCCAGCCGGATGAACGACGGCGTCGCCGACCCCGCGGGGCGCTTCTGGGCCGGCAGCATGGCCTACGACGGCACCCCCGGGGCGGGCTCCCTCTACCGCACGGACCCCGACGGCACGGTGGTCCGCGTCCTCGACGGCCCGACCATCGCCAACGGCCCGGCGTTCACCGCCGACGGCACCACCATGTACCTCGCCGACACGGCCGTCGGCACCGTCCTGCGCTGCCGGGTCGACCCCGTCTCGGGCGACCTCACCGGCGCCCCGGAAACCTTCGCCCGACTGCGTGACGGCGAAGGCAGCCCCGACGGAATGACCGTCGACGAGGAGGGTTGTCTGTGGGTCGCGCTGTGGGGCGCCGGGGCGGTCCGCCGCTACGATCCCGACGGCCGCCTGCTCCACACGCTGACTGTCCCCGCCCCGCACCCCACCTCGGTCTGCCTGCACCCCGACGACAACCGCCTCTTCGTCACCACGGCCCGGTACGGGGTGCGGAACCCGACAGCGACCTCCGGCGCGGTACTCGGCATCCCCGTACCGATCAGGGGAACGGCAGCCTGCTCCTGGCACGGCCGCCTATGAGACGCAGGCTTGCGTCGAAGAGCCTGCTGTCTGCGCCGGTACTCATAGGTCACGCCTGTACGGGACATCGATTTTTGGTCGTGGACCCCCTCCTCTCTCCTCTGCGCCCCGCTTCACTGTGGCGAAGTCGGCCGGTACCGATCGGGCTCGGTACCGCGCGATCTCGTCGGCTCAAGGCCGCGAATACCCCTCAGCCGGCTCAACCGATGGCCACGGCGCGGGACCCCGGAGCGAAGCCATCGAAGGACTGTTCCCAGGACTCACCCGGCCAGTAGTAAGTCACACGGCCCTCGGCCGGCCGGTACCGGGCGGTGTAGACCGTTCCCAAACCCTCGTCGTACGCGGATTGATACAGCGGCGGCTTCAGCATCGCCGCCACGTCCGCCCCCGCTGCTCGAACAGCCTCCAGCCGCTCCTGGGTCCGGGAGAACTGCTCCTGCTCGTCCGGTACCGGCAAGTGCTGGTGGTTGGCAGCGCAGGCGTCCGTTGCCTCAGTCATTGCGATGTCCGGTCCCACGAACACCGTCACTGCCTGCTCGGAGTCGACAAGGGTGACGTTCTGCGGGATCGCGATCGGTATGGACCGCAGCCTGCCGACTGCCTCGTCAACGGTGTCACACGTCTCCAACAGGTAGCGCAGGACGATGAGAATGGCGAAGCCGGGTCCATGGACGAAGCGCCCACCGAAGGTGAGTGACACCGCGAGCCCGGCGTCGTTCATCCCGTCCAGCAAGCCCCAGGCGGCATCCTGCATACCGATCACCGGTCGGAGAAAGTGGGAGGAGACGATGGTGCCCTCACACTCGTCGGGGCTGAAGTCGTAGTTGCGCAGCAGGGTGCCGCTGCCGCCGATCTGGGTACAGCCCGAGAAGAACGGTCGCAGCGCCGCGAGGGTGAGGAAGGTTTCCCCCTCGGGCCGGTCGAGCTGACCAGCGAGGCGGTCGAGAACGGGAACCAGCTCCGGCATGTGCGCCTCGAACAGCTTCCGAGCACGGTCCGCACCCTCTGACGTCCGGCTCTCCTCGGTCATCCACTCCTCCGCGAGCGGCCACAGGGCCTGTGTATGGGCGGCCCATCGCCCGTCGCTTCCGTCGCCGACCTCGATGGCCCGGAAGGTCTTCTGCTGTTGGCTCATGCTGCCGCTCCATGTGGATGTCGAGTCAGATGACGGCAACCTAGCTAATTTCGCCGGTAATTCACCAGATCAGGCGTGATGGCGGGAGACAGCCGAGGCGCTCGGGGATCGTGTCGAACGGCATGTCACGGTGCTTGCTGTGGGACCGCCCACCCACACGGTGACGGCAGCGCATGGTGCCACGTCTCGCACGATGTCGTCGGCAGAGGCCTTTTCCGGCGCCGGCGCATTCGACATCCACGCGAGGACGGCGCACGCAGAGCATGGCGCACCGCAACCGCAGTGGCCGAAAATGTGTCTCTCATCGCGCGGCGCGGCGATTCGCCGGAGAGGTGGGGCTTCGACGCACGGCGGCCTTGGGGGGCTGGAATGAACACATGGACATTGCCCGGATACACCGAGTCCTTCGAACTCGGGTCGGGGGCGAGCGGGCGGGTGGTCCTCGCCGTGCACGAGGAGACCGGCGTGCCGGTGGCCGTCAAGTACCTCAGCGAGTCCCTGCGCACCCGGCCGGGCTTCGTACGCGACTTCCGCACCGAGGCCCGGCTGCTCGGCGGGCTGGAGAGCCCCTTCGTCACCGAGCTGTACGAGTACGTGGAGGGCCCGGACGGCGCCGCCATCGTGATGGAGCTGGTGGACGGTCTCTCGCTGCGTGCGGTGCTGAAGCAGGGGGATCCGCTCGGCCCCGAGGCCGCGCTCGTCATCCTCAAGGGATCACTGCTCGGACTGGCGGACGCGCACCGCGTCGGTGTCGTCCACCGCGACTACAAGCCGGAGAACGTCCTCGTCGCGCCGGACGGAACCTCCAAGCTGGTCGACTTCGGCATCGCGGTGGACGCGGGCACCAGCGCGGGTGTGGCCGGAACCCCCTCCTACATGGCCCCGGAACAGTGGACCGGAGCGCCCGCCTCTCCCGCCGCCGACGTGTACGCGGCCTCCGCCACCTTCTTCGAATGCCTGACGGGCCACAAGCCGTACCGCGGCGACAACCTCGCGGCGCTCGCGTTGCAGCACGTCGACGCACCCGTTCCCGCCGACGAGGTGCCGGAGGCTGTGCGGGAGCTGGTGCGCCGGGGTCTGGCGAAGGATCCGGCGGAACGGCCCGCGCAGGCCGAGGCGTTCGTCAGGGAACTGGAGGCGGCCGCCCTCGCGGGCTACGGGCCCGTGTGGGAGGAACGCGGCCGTGGCCGGCTCGCCGCGCTGGTGGCCCTGCTGCCGTTGCTGTTGCCCTCGGCCCGCAGCGCCCCTCGAACCACCACGGACACCGCTTGCACGGTCCTGCACCAGGAACCGGGCCGCGGCGCCCAGGCATGGCTGCCCGGCCGTTCCGGCATGCTCGTCTCCGGTGCCGCGCTGCTCCTCGGAGCGGTCCTCACCTTCGGACTTCAGCACACCCCCGGAGACGACACCGGTGAGGTGGCCCAGGCCCTTGCCACCACCAGCGCCGATGCGAGTGCGGACACGGCGGCGCCGCCGTGTCCGCACTCGCATCGGCGCTGG
>NZ_JARGEE010000192.1:0-17392 GCF_033794485.1 Streptomyces sp. MB09-02B | reverse complement strand
ATGGGAGTCTGGGGGTCTTGGGTCCTGCCGGGGGGCGGCGACAGGACGTGGGGCGTCCCGTCGGAAGGCGGCAGGATGTCGGGCGTCCCGCCGGGGGGCGGCAGGATCTCGGGCGTCCCGCCGGGTGGCGGGCCTTCTGGCTCGACGGAGCGTGGGCGGGGTTCGGGTTTCTCGGAGAAGGGCGAGGAGCCAGGGTCCCCCGAGGTCGGCCGGGATCCGGGCCTGTCGGGGTGTGGGGGCGGCATGGTTGCGGGTCTCCTACTCGCCGGGCCCGGCGGTCACCGGGCGTGCTCCGTCGCAAGCAGGGACCGTTGTCGGCGCCGTCGCCGCGGTTCGGGTACGGCGGGCCCCACCGCCGCGCCGCGACCGTGGTCGCGGCTGTTCGACAGAGTAACGCGGCCGTCGTCACCGCCGCACTCGGCCGGCGCCGGGCCCGGACCCCTCCCGGGGCCCCAGCCTCAGCCCGCCTCCGCCGGCAGCTCGCACACCGCGATCCCTCGTTCCCACAGGCTTCCGAGGATCAGTCGGCCCTGCGTCACGCACACGCTCGTGACCATGCGGAACCGGGAACGGCGGTCGACGAGGGTGTGGACGACGTGTCCCCCGTCGTCGACCGCGACGACCCCGGCGAACCCGAGGGGCCGATACGGCACCCGTACCGCCACCCGGCTCGCGGCGCTCCGCACGGCCGGACTCGCGCGGTGCAGCCGGTCGAGGGCGCCGATGCGCGGTCCGGCCAGCGCCACCCACAGCAGCCCGCTCTCGGGGTCGCGCCACATGTTGTCGGGCGTGCCCGGCAGGTCCTCGACGAAGGGTTCGCTCGTCCCGGCTCTCGCTCCCGTGAGGTGGACGCGGGTCAGCCGGCGGGCTCCCGTCTCCGCGACCACGAGGAACGACTCGTCGGCGGAGGGCGCGAGGCCGTTGGCGAACTGGAGCCCCTCCAGGACGGCTTCGGGCGCCCCCGCCCCCGGCGCGAGGCGCAACAGCCGCCCCGTCCCGGTGTGTTCGACGATGTCGCCGATCCACTCGTGAAGGGGGTAGCGGCGGCTGGAGACCGTGAAGTACACCGTCCCGTCGGAGAGCGCCACGACATTGCTGCAGAACCGCAGCCGCTCACCGTCCACCTCGTCGGCGAGCACCCGCACCGTGCCGTCGCCGGTCGTGACCCGCAGCAGCCCCAGCTCCGCGTCACACGCCAACAGGTCGCCGTCCGGGAGGAGTTCGAGGCCGAGGGGCCTGCCGCCGGTCTCGGCGAGCGTCTCGACCCGGGCCCGCCCCGGCTCCGCTAGCCCGTCCACCCGCAGGATCCGGCCGTCCTCGACGCCGGTCAGCACCCGCCCGCGCCCGTCGACGACGACGTCCTCGGGCCCGCGCCCGCCGATCCCGACGTACGCCTCCGCCAGGAGTCCCGCCCCCCGTGAAACCGCCCTGCCCGCCATGTCCGCCTCCCGGTGTCCGCCCGATCGCCCGCGCCGGTCCATCCTGGCAGGGGGCCGGGGCGCCCCACGTGGCCTCGGGTTAAGTTGGCCGTCACCGACCAGGGAGACCGCCGTGCCCACCCGCCCCCGCCTGCTGTACGTCACCGACCTGGCCTATCCGGCTCGGGGGCGGCGTTACTGTGACGAGGACATCTTCCTCACCTCCCGGCTGCGCGCCGAGTTCGACCTCGCCCTGTGCCATCCGCTGGACGCGGCGGCCCTGATGGAGGGCTTCGACGCGGTGGTGGTCCGCAACAGCGGGGCCGTCCTGTACTACCAGGAGGCGTACGACGCCTTCCGCGAGCGGGCCCGCGCCCTCGGTACCCGGGTCTACAACCCGCTGACCGGCCGCGGCGACATGGTCGGCAAGCAGTACCTGCCGGACCTCACCGGTGCCGGGTACCCGGTGATCCCCACCGTCGACCGGCCGGAGGACCTGGAGCGGCTGCCGGAGTCCGCCTCGTACGCGGTGAAGCCGAAGGCGGGCGCGGACTCCCTGGGCCTGCGCTTCCTGACCGGCCCCGAGCTTGCGGGCCTGGCCTGGGGCGACGTCCTCGTCCAGCCGCGCGTCGACTTCCGCTACGAGGTGTCCTTCTACTACGTCGACGACACCTTCCAGTACGCCCTGTACGCGCCCGACCCCGACCACCGCTGGGTCCTGGAGCCCTACGAGGCCACGGGGGACGACCTGGACTTCGCCCGCCGTTTCATCGACTGGAACACCCTCGACCACGGCATCCAGCGCGTGGACGCCTGCCGCACCCAGGACGGGGACCTCCTCCTGGTCGAGCTGGAGGACCTGAACCCGTACCTCTCCCTGGACCGGGTCCCCGAGCCGGTCCGGGACACCTTCGTCACGGCCATGGCCCGTTCGCTGCGCGCGTTCCTCGGCGGCTGAACAGCGGAAGGGGCCGCACGTCGAAACGTACGGCCCCTCCGACGCGCCCTTCAGGGGCGTGGGGAGCCGCGCGACCAGCCCCCTCCGGCCCGCGCTGTCACCACGGACCCGTCCGCCGCGCTCACCGGTGGCTGAACCACGCCGCCGCCGGAAGCAGCCGGTCGTCGTACCCGAACAGCGCCTGGTTCTCCCAGCCGTTGCCGGACGCCGCGTCCGTCGGGTCCCAGCCGTTGCCGTTGACAGCGGTCCACGTCGACTCCCAGTAGAAGATGCCGAGACCACGGCCGTTCGGGACGGCCTCGACGATGCTCGCGATGTCCTTCATCCACCGCGTCTGACCGGCGGTCGTGGCCGGGTAGCCGGACACGAGTTCGCTGCTCAGATCGATGATGTTCTCGTGCGAGTCCTCGCTGTCCAGCCGGAACGGGTACGCCGTCTCGGCGACGAACACCGGCTTGGCGTAGCGGGAGGCCGCGTCGTCCAGCGTGGTCTGGAAGTCGGCGAGCGTGCCGTGCCAGTAGCCGTAGTACGACAGGCCGATGACGTCGAACTTCACGTTGTTGGCGACCGCGTTGTCGAACCACCAGCGGGTGCCGGACAGGTCGCCGCCCTTGGCGAGGTGCAGCGCGACCTGGGTGGAGGAGTTGACCGCCTTGACCGCGTCGTAGCCGGAGTTGAGCAGACCGGCGAGCTGCGACCAGTTGGAGGTGGAGCCCGCCGACCACAGCATGCCGCCGTTGATCTCGTTGCCGACCTGGACCATGTCGGCGGTGGTGCCCTGGGACTTGAGGGCGTTGAGGACGTCGTGGGTGTGGTTGTAGACGTCCGTCCGCAGCTGGCTGTAGGAGTGGCCGGTCCACGCGGACGGCACGGTCTGGGCGCCGGGGTCGGCCCAGGTGTCCGAGTAGTGGAAGTCGACCAGCAGCTTCATGCCCTGCGCCTTGACGCGCTTGGCGGCGGCGAGGACCCGTGCCTTGTTGTTGTAGCCGTCGGCGGGGTTGACCCAGACCTTGAGGCGGGCGTAGTTCTGCCCGGCGCCCTTGAGGATGGCGAGCGGGTCGCCGGTGGTGCCGGAGCTGTTCCGGTAGGCGCCGCCCTTGGCCTCGCTCTTGACGATCGAGGACACGTCGGAGCCCTTGATGGGCACGCCCGTCGTACCGGACGCGAAGGTCAGGTCGTCGACGTTGATCCAGTTACCGGCGTTCGCGTCGGAGTTCACGCTGATCGTGCACTGGTTGTTGGTCACCGCGATCGAGGTGACGATCCGGATCCAGCCACTCGCGGAGACCGGGATGTCGGTGCGCTGCTCGGCGCTGCCGCAGTTCTTCAGCGCGAGGTACGCGGAGTTCTGGCCGCCGCCGGAGCGCACCCACGCGGTGAGCTTGTAGTTCCCGTTGGTGAGGCCGGAGAGGTACTGGTACGTCTCCACCTTGTAGGCGGAGGACGACCAGTGGGTGAGGCGGTGACTGCCGCCGTGGCCGCCGGACTCGGTGAAGGAGGCGGCGTTCTGCCCGCCCGCCGAGTACGTCGACCAGCCGGCCGGCGTCGCGGTCCCGGTGCCGTCGGACTCGAAACCCCCGTTGGTGAGGGTGGAGGCGGCGTGGGCCGAGCCGCCAGGCACGGTGGTGAGCGCCAGACCCGCGAACAGCGGTATGAGCAGGGCCCTGAGGGCACGTCTCGCGTGGAACATCGTCGTCCCTTCGACGAAGGTGGGGAGCCGGGTGATGCGGTGCTGTGGCGGCGCCGCGCCCGAAGGCCGTGGGCGCGGCGCCGCCGGGACCGACCGGATGTCCCCAGAGATCCGGTCGGGGTCGGGGATGACCCGGGGCTGGGGAACGGCCCCGGGCGGGGAGCGGCGGCGGTCACCCGTACGGCTCGGTGACCGGTCGCCGCCCACATCTGCTGGTCAGGCGTCGAGGCGTACGACCCTGACGGCCCCGGCGGGCACGGCGAGGCGGCCCGCCGCCCGTTCGCCGGTCAACAACTCCGTGCCGGCCGTGTCCAGCGGCACCTTCGCGTCGAGCGCGGTGTGGTTGATCGCGAAGAGGAAGTCGCCCGACTCGCCCGCACGGCGCACCACTTCGACGTCGCGCGGCAGGTCGGCGCGGGGGGCGATGCCCGCGTCGTCGGCGGCCCAGCCGAGGAGGGCGTCGAGGCCGTGCGCGTCGAGGCGGGTCGACACGTACCAGGCGGAGCCCTCGCCGAGCCGGTGCCGGGTGACGGCGGGCCGGTCGGCGGCGAGTCCGTCGGCGTAGGTCCACACGGGCTCGGCACCGCGCGGCACGACGAACTCGGTCCACACGTCACCCGTGAGTTCGGAGCCGTCGGGGCCGGTGATGCGGACACTCTCCCCGCCGAGCAGCGGCGAGAACTCCTCCACGGTCAGGCCGAGTACGTCGCGCAGGGCGCCGGGGTACGGGCCCTCGTGGACGGCGTCGTGCTCGTCGACGATGCCGGAGAAGTAGGAGACGACGAGGGTGCCGCCGTTCTCGACGTACGCATTGAGATTGTCCCCGGCCGCCTCGGTCATCAGGTACAGCGCGGGAACGACGACAAGGGGATAGGCCGACAAGTCGGCTTCCGGGTGGGCGAAGTCGACGGTGAGGTGGCGGTCGTAGAGGGCCTCGTAGAAGGCGTCGGCGCGTTCGCGGGCCTCGTGGTCCTCGCTGGGGCGCCATGCGAGGTTCTGTGCCCACCAGGAGTGCCAGTCCCACAGGACGGCCACGTCGGCGACGGTCCGGGTGCCGCGGATCTGGCTGAGGGAGTCCAGGGACGCGCCCAGTTCGACGACCTCGCGCCACACGCGTGACTCGGTGCCGGCCTGCGGCAGCATCGCGGAGTGGAACTTCTCGGCGCCGCGCCGGGACTGCCGCCACTGGAAGAACATGGCGCCCTCCGAGCCGCGCGCCACATGGGCGAGGGAGTTGCGGGCCATCTGGCCGGGGGCCTTGGCGGGGTTGCGGGCCTGCCAGTTGATGCCCGAGGTGGAGTGCTCCAGGAGCAGCCAGGGGGCGCCGGCGCCGACGGAGCGGGTGAGGTCGGCGGCCATCGCGAGGTTGACGTGGGTGCGGCGGCCGTCGGTGATCAGGTAGTGGTCGTTGGTGACGAGGTCGACCTCGCGGCCCCAGGCCCAGTAGTCCATGGAGTCGCACTGGCTGAGCGCGGCCATGAAGTTGGTGGTGACCGGGATGCCGGGCGCGAGGCGGTGCAGGATGTCCCGTTCGGCGACGAAGTTCTCGCGGACCGTCTCGTCGGCGAACCGCTTGTAGTCGAGGGCCTGCCCGGGGTTGCCGACCGTGGGGGTCGTGCGGGGCGGGTTGATCTGCGCGAAGTCGGTGTAGTGCTGGCCCCAGAAGGCGGTGCCCCAGGCCTCGTTGAGCGCCGCGACGTCGCCGTAGGTCCGCTCCAGCCAGCGGCGGAAGTGCGCGGCGCAGGAGTCGCAGTAGCAGGCGGAGACGGGGACGCCGTACTCGTTGTGGACGTGCCACAGGGCGAGCGCCGGGTGGTCGGCGTAGCGCTCGGCGAGCTTCGTGGTGATGTTCGCGGCGGCGGCCCGGTAGTCGGTGTTGCTGTGGCAGATGGCGCCGCGCGAGCCGAACTCGTAGCGGGTGCCGTCGGCGGCGACGGGGAGCGCCTCGGGGTGCTCGCGGTAGAACCAGACCGGCGGGACGACCGTGGGGGTGCCGAGGTCGACGCGGACGCCGTTCTCGTGGAGCAGGTCGAGCAGGCGGTCGAGCCACCCGAAGTCGTAGGTGCCTCGTGAGGTCTCCAGCAGGGCCCAGGAGAAGATGCCGACACTCACCATCGTGACGCCGGCCTCGCGCATCAGCCGGACGTCCTCGTGCCAGACGGTTTCCGGCCACTGCTCGGGGTTGTAGTCGCCACCGAAGGCGAGCCTGGTCAGGCCCGTGGGGGTGGTCTCCGGCATGGATCTCTCCCGTTTGGTCGATCATTTGGGAACGTTCACACACAGCGGCGGCGGTGCGGGGCCAACATAACCGCACAGCAACAACCATTGACAAGTGTCCGGGATGTTTCTCTACTGTGAACGCTCACAGACGCACTGGCTGTGAACGCTCACAGCAGCATGGCATGGTCTTCGCAGCAGGCGAGGACCCAGGTCAGGGGAGAACGATCCATGCCCAACATCACGAAGCACCGGCGCTTTGTGGCCACCGCCGTCGCCGTCACACTCGGCGCCACCACACTCGCCGCCTGCGGCGGGTCCGACGACGAGAGCGGGGACCAGTCGGGGCCGGCGAAGCTCACGTACTGGACCTGGACGCCGGGCATGGACAAGGTCGTGGACCTGTGGAACAAGGGTCCCGGCAAGGAGCAGCAGATCACCGTCACGGTGAAGAAGCAGGCCTCCGGCGACACCCTGGTCACCAAGATCCTCACCGCGCACAAGGCGGGCAAGGGCCCGGACCTGGTGCAGGCCGAGTACCAGGCGCTGCCGACCCTGGTCAGCAATGACGCGGTCGCCGACATCGCGGGCGAGGCGGGCGACGCGAAGGGCAAGTTCGCGGACGGTGTCTGGCAGCAGACGACGCTGGGCTCGGACGCCGTGTACGCGATACCGCAGGACATCGGGCCGATGATGTTCTACTACCGCGAGGACCTCTTCAAGAAGTACGACCTCGAAGTCCCCAAGACCTGGGACGAGTTCGCCGAGACCGCGCGCAAGCTGAAGAAGGCGGACGCGGACGTCGACCTCACCACCTTCTCCGCGAACGACTCCGGTCTCTTCGCCGGTCTCGCCCAGCAGGCGGGCGCCCAGTGGTGGACCACCGAGGGCCAGAAGTGGAAGGTCGGCATCGACGACACCGCGACGCAGCGGGTCGCCGACTTCTGGGGCGGTCTGGTCAAGGAGGGCGCCATCGACAACCAGCCGATGTACACCCCGGCCTGGAACAAGGCGCTCAACACCGGCAAGCAGATCGCCTGGGTCAGCGCGGTGTGGGCGCCGGGCACGCTGACCACGGCCGCGCCCGACACCGAAGGCAAGTGGAAGGTGGCGCCGCTGCCGCAGTGGTCGGCCTCCGAGAACACCACCGGCAGCTGGGGCGGCTCCTCGACGGCCGTGACGACGGACTCGAAGAACAAGGGCGCGGCCGCGAAGTTCGCCACCTGGCTGAACACGGACCCGCAGGCGCTCACCGCGTTGGCGAAGGAGGGCGGCATCTACCCGGCCGCCACGACCGCGCAGACCAGTGACGCGTTCGCCGAGCCGCCGGCGTTCTTCTCCAACCAGGCCGACTTCTACACCGTGGCCTCCGAGATCGCGAAGACGACCGCGCCCTCCGCGTGGGGCCCGAACGTGAACGTCGCGTACACCACCTTCAAGGACGCGTTCGGCGCCGCCGCGAAGAACAAGTCGGACTTCGGTGCCGCCCTGAAGACGATGCAGGACGACACGGTCGCCGACATGAAGAAGCAGGGCTTCGAGGTCGCGGAGTGACCAGCGCACGCCGGAGGTCGTACGGGGTCAAGGCGGCCCCGTACGCCTTCCTCCTCCCCGCGACGCTGCTGTTCGCCCTCTTCTTCGCGCTGCCCATCGGCTACGCGGTCTGGCTCAGCCTGCACAAGGTGCAGGTCAAGGGCCTCGGCCTCGGCTCGGGCGCGCGCAGCGAGGTGTGGGCCGGCCTGGAGAACTACACCGACGCGCTGACCGACTCCGAGCTGCTCGACGGCACCCTGCGCGTCCTCGGCTACGGCGCGATCGTGGTCCCGGTCATGCTCGGTCTCGCGCTGGTCTTCGCCCTGATGCTGGACAGCGACAAGGTGCGCCTCGCCCCGTTCACCCGGCTGGCGATCTTCCTGCCGTACGCCGTCCCGGGTGTGGTGGCGGCCCTGCTCTGGGGCTTCCTCTACCTCCCGGACGTCAGCCCCTTCTACTTCGTGCTGGAGAAGCTGGGCCTGCCGCAGCCGGACCTGCTGGACGGCGGCGGCCTCTACGCGGCGCTGTCGAACATCGCGATCTGGGGCGGCACCGGCTTCAACATGATCGTCATCTACACCTCGCTGCAGGCGATCCCCGCCGAGGTGTACGAGGCGGCCAAGCTGGACGGTGCGACGCCGCTGCAGATCGCCCTGAGGATCAAGATCCCGATGGTGGCGCCCTCGCTGGTGCTCACCTTCTTCTTCTCGATCATCGCCACGCTCCAGGTGTTCAGCGAGCCCACGACCCTCAAGCCGCTCACCAACTCGGTCTCCACGACGTGGAGTCCGCTGATGAAGGTGTACCGGGACGCCTTCGGCGAGGGCGACATCCACTCGGCGGCCGCCGGCGCGGTGATCATCGCCGTGGCGACCCTGGTCCTCTCCTTCGGGTTCCTGAGGGCCGCGAACTCCCGTCAGAAGCAGGAGGCAGCAGGATGAGTTCTCTTGCCGTACGCAAGGCCGCCCCGGCGGCGGGGACGGCACCGGGCACCGCCCAGGGCCCGCCGCTGCGCCGCCGGATCGCGCTCGTCCCGACGCTCAACCTGCTGCTGGGCGCGATCTACTGTCTACTCCCGGTCGCCTGGGTGCTGATCGCGGCCACCAAGTCGGGCAGCGAGCTGTTCTCCACCTTCACCTTCCTGCCGGGCACCGGGTTCGCGGACAACCTGTCCGACCTGAACGCCTACCGCGACGGTGTCTACTGGCAGTGGATGGGCAACTCCGCCCTCTACGCGGGCCTCGGCGCCCTCCTGTCGACGGCCGTCTCCGCGATCAGCGGCTACGCGCTGGCGATCTACCGCTTCAAGGGCCGCGAGGCCGTCTTCAACGTCCTGATGGCGGGCGTGCTGATGCCGCCGGTGATCCTGGCGATCCCGCAGTACCTGCTGATGGCCAAGGCGGACCTGGCGGACAGCTACTGGTCGGTGCTGCTCCCGCTGGTCCTCTCCCCGTACGGCGTGTACCTGTCCCGGATCTACGCCGCTGCCGCCGTCCCCGCCGACGTGGTGGAGGCCGGGCGGATGGACGGGGCGAGCGAGTGGCGGATCTTCACCCGGATCGCGCTGCCGATGATGGTGCCGGGGCTGGTGACGGTCTTCCTGTTCCAGTTCGTGGCGGTCTGGAACAACTTCCTGCTGCCGTACATCATGCTCAGCGACGACGAGAAGTTCCCGATCACCCTCGGCCTTTTCACGCTCCTCGAACAGGGCTCCAACACGCCGGCGCTCTACACCCTGGTGATCACGGGCGCGCTGCTCGCGGTGGTCCCGCTGATCGCGCTGTTCCTGGTCATCCAGCGGTTCTGGAGCCTCGATCTGCTCTCCGGAGCCGTAAAGTCATGACCATGAGCAACACGGGGGGCAGGCGCAAACCGCCGACCATTCACGACGTGGCGCGCGAGGCGGGAGTCTCCAGGGGAACCGTCTCACGCGTGCTCAACGGCGGTCACTACGTCAGCCCGACGGCAGCCGAGGCGGTCAACGCCGCGATCCGTAAAACGGGTTACGTCGTGAACCGGCACGCGCGCTCGCTGATCACGGGCCGTTCCGACTCGATCGGCTTCCTGCTGACGGAACCGCAGGAGAAGCTCTTCGAGGACCCCAACTTCAATGTCCTCCTGCGGTGTTGTACCCAGGCGCTGGCCGCGCACGACATCCCGCTGCTGCTGATGGTGGCGGGTACGGAGGACGAGCGGCGGCGGATCACGCGGTACATCACGGCGGGCCACGTCGACGGTGTGCTGGTGGTGTCCAGCCACTCCGCGGACCCGGTCGCCCAGGAGCTGCGCGAGGCGGGCATTCCCCTCGTCCAGTGCGGCAAGCCCATGACGCCCGGCTCCAAGGTGAGTTACGTGGCCGCCGACGACCGCGACGGCGCCCGTGACATGGTGCGCCATCTGCTGTCGCTGGGCCGTCGGCGAATCGGTGTCGTGTCCGGCCCGCTGGACTCGCCCGGCGGTGTAGACCGCCTCGCCGGCTACAAGGAGGTGCTCGCCGAGGCGGGCGTCGAGATCGACGAGCGGCTCATCGCCTCCGGTGACTACAGCCGGGCCAGCGGTGAGGCGGGCACCGACCTGCTGCTGCAGCGGGCCCCCGACCTGGACGCCGTGTTCGTGGCCTCCGACCTGATGGCGCAGGGCGCCCTGGCGGCGCTGCGCCGGGCGGGCCGCCGGGTCCCCGAGGACGTGTCCGTGGGCGGCTTCGACGACTCGGCCGCGGCGACGGAGTCCGTCCCGGCTCTCACCACCATCCGCCAGCCCTACGACCGGATCAGCAACGAGATGGTGCGGGTCCTGCTGGCGCAGATCGGCGGCGAGGCCCCGGCCGCGGTGATCCTGCCGACGGAGCTGGTGCGGCGGGAGTCGACCTGAGGCCGAGGCGCGTCCGGGGCCCGTGCCGCGTCAGTCGACCTGAAGCCGAAGCCCGTCCGGGGCCCGTGCCGCGTCAGTGGTGCACGGGCTCCCGGTCGGGTGTCCGTGTCTCCTCGGTGACCCGGGTGCCCGGGTGCCGCAGGGCGCACAGGAACCCGATGCCGAGCGCGATGGCCATGCCGTAGAACACCCACTGGTTGGCCTCGGCGAAGTCCATGCGGATGGCGTCCATCGAGTCGCGCATCACCGCGGCGACCTCGCTGTCCCCGCCCGGTGCCTGGCTGTCCGGATTGCCGGTGACCGCCTCGGAGACGTCACGGGCCACGTCCCGCGCCGCGTCGTCCGGCACCCCCCTGGACGTCAGCGTCTCGACGACCTTGTCGGTGGTGACATGCGTCAGGATCGTGCCGTACACCGCGAGGCCCACGGCCGCCGCGTAGTTGCGCACGGTCTGGGTGATGCCGGTGACCTCGCCGTACGAGGCGTCGAGGGACCGGTTCACCGCGTCGGTCGAGGCGGGCGCGAGCAGGAAGCCGATGCCGGCGCCGGCGAGGGCTACGTAGGGCCACTGGTCGTGCATCGAGAGGTCCGTCAGCTTGTTCGCCCACAGGGCGAAGCCGACCGCGCCGAGCGCCGTGCCCAGTTTCAGCGCGGGCCGGGCCCCGCGTTTGTCGAGGATCCGGCCGCCCCACTGGGAGGCGATGGCGAAGCCGATGAAGAAGTACAGCAGGAACAGCGCCGCCTGGTTGGGTGAGGCGCTGAGCGAGACCTGCGCGTACACCGAGGCGAAGAAGAACAGGGGGACGAAGGCGAGCATCGCGAAGAACAGGACGGCCGCGTCGACGCTGAAGGCCTTGTCGCGGAAGACGTGGAGCTTGGTGAGCGGTTCGGCGACGCGGAGTTCGTAGACGCAGAACAGCACGAGGACCGCGAGTCCGCCGAGGATGCAGGCCCAGGTGGCCGCGCTGCTCCAGCCCCAGGCGGAGGCCTGTTGCAGACCGAGCACGCTCAGCCCCATGCCGACGGCGACGAGGACGGCACCGGGCAGGTCGAGACGTTCGCGGCGGGCCTGGTGCGGGATGCGGGCGAGCGCGGTCAGGACGAGGGCGGTGATCGCGACGGGCACGTTGACCCAGAAGATCGCCCGCCAGGTCCAGCTGGTGAGCCAGCCGCCGAGGAGCGGGCCGAGCGCGGTGAGGGCGCCGGACAGTCCGAAGAACAGGGCGAGGGCCCGTCCCCGCTTGTCGACCGGGAAGACGGCGACGACGACGGCGAGCGCGGCCGGGAACATCAGCGCGGCGCCCAGGCCCTGGGTGGCGCGGAAGACGATCAGCCAGCCCAGGGCGAAGCTGTCGTCGGGGACGCAGCCGCAGAGCACTGAGGAGACGACGAAGAGGAGGGTGCCGATCACCATCATCCGGCGGTGCCCGAGGATGTCGGCGAGCCGGCCGCCGAGCGCGAAGAACGCGGCCAGGGCCAGCAGATAGGCGTTGACCACCCACTGCATGCCCGACGAGGAGAGATCGAGTTCGTCGACGATGCTCGGGGCGGCGATGGCGACGATCGTCTGGTCGATGAAGGTCATCGACACGGCGAACATCATCGCCGCGAGAGCCAGGGTCTGGTGGGGCGCGGCGGAGCCGGATGCGGCGGGCCCGGGACCGGAATGTTCCTTTGTATCGGCCATACCGCGAATGCTCCCTTGATCCGCTTCCATGCGCATGCGCTCGGGAGCGGCGCACGGTAAGGAGCCGGGACTCCCGGTCACCACCCGAACGGCCGTCCGAAGATCGCGTTGTCACCGGGGTCGGAGGCCCGACTCGGGGTACTCGACGCGCACCGGCCCCGGATCCGGTTGGACACTGGAGTGCGGCCGGGGTGCGCCGACGGACGAGACCAGGACACGACTGCCATGAACAGCGACAGCGATCACCGGGACGACGAGCACGTCGTCTCCAGCCATTCCGTCTTCGGCGCGCCCTGCTGGGTGAGCCTCACCAGCCGGGACCTGCCGGCCACGGAGGACTTCTACGCCGCCGTGCTGGGCTGGAAGTGGCGCACCGCCAAGCTCGGCGACCACTTCCGCATCGCACTGGCCGACGGTGTGCCGGTCGCCGGGATCGCCGGTGTGGCCTCCCTGTGGCAGATGGCGGTCGCCTGGACGCCGTACTTCGCCGTGTCGGACGCCGACGCGGCCGCGTCCCGGGCCAGGGAGCGCGGCGGCACGGTCGCGGTCGGCCCCCTCTCCTTCCCGCCCGGCCGTGCCGCCCTGCTGGCGGACCGGCACGGCGCCTCCTTCGGGATCTGGGAGGGCACCCTCTTCACGGACTGGGAGACCTGGCGCAAGGCGGCCCCGGCCTTCATCCGGCTGCACACCCGGGACGCCTTCGACGCGGCGATCTTCTACGGCGAGGTCCTGGAGTGGGCCACCGAGAAGCCCGGCTGCTGCGAGGTGCGCTACGAGGCGAACGAGGTCGTCCTGCGCAGCGAGGGCGAGGTGGTGGCCCGGATCACCTCCGGCGCGCTGGAGGCCGCGCCCGATCCCACGATCCGCCCGCACTGGCAGGTCCACTTCTCCGTCTCCGACGTGGCGGCCCGGGTCGAGGCCGCCCTGCACCACGGCGGCACGATCCTCACCCAGGACGCGCACGAGGCGGTCCTCCGCGACCCCGACGGTGCCCAGTTCACGATCACGTCGCGCGGCGAACGCTGACCGAACCGGCCGGGGCTCAGCCGGCCCGGGAGGGTCGTGACAGCAGCATCAGTCCCCGCGCCTCGACGGTGATCTCGGCGCCCGCCTTGTGCTCGGACTCGTCCGGAACGCCGTCCGGCTCCGCCGTCGTGTCGACCCGGGTCGCCCAGCGCTCGCCGTACGCGGTGCCGGGGAGCCGGAAGACCCGCGGCTCCCAGTGGCTGTTCAGCAGGAGCAGGAAGGAGTCGTCGACGACGGGGTCGCCGTGGTGGTCGCGTTCGGCGATGGCGTCGCCGTTGAGGAACACGGCCACGGCGTGGGCGTCGGAGCGGTCCCAGTCGGCGTCCGTCATCTCGCGGGCGTCCGGCCGCAGCCACACCAGGTCCGGCAGCGGCCGGCCCGGGCGGGTCGGTGTGTCACCCCGGAAGAAGCGGCGGCGGCGCAGCACCGGATGTGCGGCGCGCAGGTCGATCAGGTCGCGGGTGAAGGCGAGCAGCGCGCGCCGTTCGTCGTCCAGCCGCCAGTCGAGCCAGGAGAGCTCGTTGTCCTGGCAGTAGGCGTTGTTGTTGCCGCGCTGGGTGCGGCCCGACTCGTCGCCGTGGCAGATCATGGGGATGCCCTGGGACAGCAGCAGGGTGGCCAGCAGGTTGCGTTGCTGTCGGGCGCGCAGGGCGAGGACGCGCGGGTCCCGGGTGGGTCCTTCCTCTCCGCAGTTCCAGGAGCGGTTGACGCTCTCGCCGTCCCGGTTGCCCTCGCCGTTGGCCTCGTTGTGCTTGTCGTCGTAGGAGACCAGGTCCCGCAGGGTGAAACCGTCGTGCGCGGTGACGAAGTTGACGCTCGCGCGCGGGCGGCGCCGGCTGTGCTCGTAGAGGTCGGCGGAGCCGGTCAGCCGGGACGCGAACTCGCCGAGCGTATGGGGACGTCCGCGCCAGAAGTCCCGTACGGCGTCGCGGTACCTGCCGTTCCATTCGGACCACAGGGGCGGGAAGTTGCCGACCTGGTAGCCGCCCTCGCCGACGTCCCAGGGTTCGGCGATGAGCTTGACCCTGCTGATCACGGGGTCCTGCTGGATCAGGTCGAAGAACGCCGAGAGGCGGTCCACCTCGTGGAACTGCCGGGCCAGCGTGGCGGCCAGGTCGAAGCGGAAGCCGTCCACGTGCATCTCGGTGACCCAGTACCGCAACGAGTCCATGATCAGTTGCAGGACGTACGGGTGTCGCATCAGGAGGCTGTTTCCGGTGCCGGTGGTGTCGTAGTAGTGCGCCCAGTCGCCGTCCACGAGGCGGTAGTACGAGCTGTTGTCGATGCCGCGGAAGGAGAGGGTGGGGCCCTTCTCGTTGCCCTCGGCGGTGTGGTTGTAGACCACGTCGAGGATCACTTCGAGACCGGCCGCGTGCAGGGCCTTGACCATCGACTTGAACTCGGTGACCTGCCGGCCCCGGGTGCCGCGGGCGGCGTAGGCGTTGTGGGGCGCGAAGAACCCGATGGTGTTGTAGCCCCAGTAGTTGACGAGCCCCCGGTCCTGGAGGACGCCGTC
This sequence comes from Streptomyces sp. MB09-02B, assembly GCF_033794485.1. Classification (NCBI taxonomy): domain Bacteria; kingdom Bacillati; phylum Actinomycetota; class Actinomycetes; order Kitasatosporales; family Streptomycetaceae; genus Streptomyces; species Streptomyces sp. MB09-02B. Next base: position 2,476 of record NZ_JARGEE010000192.1, on the reverse strand, counting down.
CTGCACGAACTGGTGGACCGGCATCAGCTCGATCGCGGTCACGCCCAGCGAGGTGAGGTGCTCGACGACGGCGGGGTGGGCCAACCCGGCGTAGGTGCCGCGCAGTTCGGGGGGAACATCGGGGTGGGTGCGGGTGAGGCCGCGGACGTGCGCCTCGTAGATGACGGTCTCGGCGTACGGCCGTCGCGGCGGGCGGTCGTCGCCCCAGTCGAAGAACGGGTCGGTGACGACGCCGAGCATGGTGTGCCCGGCGCTGTCGGCGCCGGGTTCACGGAGGGAGGGGTGGTTGTCCACCTGTCCGTCGACGGCCGTGGTGTAAGGGTCGAGCAGCAGTTTCGCGGGATCGCAGCGGTGGCCGGCGGCGGGGTCCCAGGGGCCGTGCACCCGGTATCCGTAGCGCTGCCCGGGGCCGACGCCGGGGAGTCGGCCGTGCCAGACGAAACCGTCGACCTCGGTGAGCGGGACGGAGCGATGGCGGCCCGCGTCGTCGACGAGCACGAGGTCGACGCGGTCGGCGACCTCGCTGAAGAGGGCGAAGTTGGTGCCGGTGCCGTCGTAGGAGGCGCCCAGCGGGTAGGGGTGCCCGCTCCACACGGGCACCCCTTCACGGTTCGGGCGCACGGTCACCGCGCGACTTCGAGGGTGTCCGAGGCTTCGCCGTCGGGCGCGCCGGCGAGCGCCGCGACGGGCATCTCGCGGGGCACCTGGAGCATTTCGCGCAGGGCCGGCTCGGGCGCCGTCGGCACCAGGGGCACGCTCTGGTCGACGGGTGCCCGCTGGGTGAACCAGATGACCGTGCTGCCGGTGTCCGTGGAGCAGCAGCCCCAGCCGTCGCTGAGCGCCGCGATACGGGTCAGGCAGGGGCGCAACTCCCGGTCGGGGCGCAGTTCCCGGTCGTTCTCGGCCACCGCCGAGATGAGGTGCTGACCGTTCCACCACATCTCGATCGACGTCTTCTTGTCCGTCGCGTGCTCCTCGATGGCGTGCAGGAGCAGTTCGGCGCTGTGGCAGACGGGCTGGACGAGGGTCTCCAGGTCCCAGAACCGGAGGTGAGCGGCCAGGATGCGGCTGACCTGCCCGACCCGCTCCGGACTGACTTCCACGTCGAGGTGGTAGTAGCGAGGCACTGCGGTCTTCATCGTCGTTGGCTCCTCACCGGCGAAGCCCCGCCTCGTGTGCACGAAGCGTGAGCACCGATTACTTCTGAGTCACCTCCAGGGTGGGTGGGCTACGCCATTCGTGCAACACGAGCGACTCCCGAGGTCGTTGAAGAACCAACAAGACGCGTGGTGGTTGCGCGTGCACCATGAGTGAAGGCATCGGCTCCGTCAGGCGCCGGTGTCCCTCCGTGCACGACCTCCCCCGGGAAGCGTGCTCCGCCGAGAGTGCCGGGAGGGACCAGCACATGCTGCTGCCCGCCAAGAACGAGGTGGCCAGACATCTGCGGCGCTACCGCACCTGGGAACGCGTGATGCTCGCGTCCCCGGCCGACCGCGCCGCCCGGGACAGTTTCGAGGACTCGGGCTACACGCTGTGCGTCCTGATGGGCAAACGCTGTGCCCGCGAGGCCGTGGCGGCCGCCGAGCGTTATCTGCAGACGAGCCTGCCCGCCTATCTCCAGGAGCAGGGCGACCGTCCCCAGCAGGAGCCCGGCGGCAAGTCCCGTAAGGACCGGGCCCGTAAGGACCGGGCCGGTAAGGGGACCGGCAAGACCCGGACCGGCGAGAGCCGTTCCGCCAGAGGTGGTCCGCCGCCCGGTCGGCGTTCCACGGCAGGGCTGTAGACCCGCAGAGCACCCGTTCGGCCGAGTGCCGAATCCCCGAGCACGGCGGAGGTGAGACCCATGAGCCCGACTCCGGCCCCGGCCGTCGGCCGCGTCCCCGTCAGGGATGTCCGCCCGCTCGTCGAGTGCGGCAGGCGTCCCGCGAAGGCGGTCGTCGGCGAGACCTTCGAGGTCACCGCGACGCTGTTCCGCGAGGGGCACGGCGTGGTGGCCGCCAATGTCGTGCTCAAGGACCCCGAGGGCCGTCCGGCCCCGTGGACCCCGATGCGCGAACTGGCCCCCGGCACCGACCGTTGGGGCGCCTTCGTCACCCCCACCTCCGAGGGCCGCTGGACCTACCGCGTCGAGGCCTGGAGCGACCCCGTCGCCACCTGGCGTCACACCGCCCGGATCAAGGTCCCGGCCGGCATCGACACGGGGCTCGTGCTGGAGGAGGGCGCCGAACTGTTCGTACGGGCGGCCGCCGGGGTGCCGGAGGCGGACCTGCACGCGGTCCTGGTGGCGGTGGTCGGCAGGCTCCGCGACGACACCCTGCCGGCCGCCGACCGGCTGGCGGCGGCGTTGGCGCCGGAGGTGGACGAGGTCCTCACCCGTCATCCCCTGCGGGAACTGGTCACCTCCTCCGAGCCGTTGCCCCTGCTGGTGGAACGCGAACGCGCCCTGTTCGGCTCCTGGTACGAGTTCTTCCCCCGC
>NZ_JARGEE010000191.1:0-17486 GCF_033794485.1 Streptomyces sp. MB09-02B | reverse complement strand
GGGCCGGTCCCTGGGGTGGCGGGGCGGCCGTGCCGGGTGCTGCCCGGGCTAATTAACGCACTGGATAGTTAGTAGCGGTTGGCTACGGATGGTGCGCCGACGTTTCCCGGGTGTCAAGAGGTGCCGCCGGAGGATCTTCCGGCCGAGACCCGACCGAGACCGTGCGCCCTGCCCAGTGCGCCCCGCCCCGCGGGCCTCAGTCCGCCGCGCGGTCCGCCGTCAGGTAGGCGATCACCATGTCGCCGAGCATCTGCCGGTAGTGGTCGCGGCGTTGGGCGTCGATCAGGTCGCGCCCGAAGAGGGCGCCGAAGGTGTGCCGGTTGGCGACCCGGAAGAAGCAGAAGGCGCTGATCATCGCGTGCAGGTCGACGGCATCGACGTCGGCGGTGAACAGGCCCGACTCCTGGCCCGACTCCAGGATCCGGCGGATCACGTCCAGCGCGGGCGAGCCGATGGTGGCGAGCATCTCGGAGGAGGCGATGTGCTCGGCCTCGTGGATGTTCTCGATGCTGACCAGGCGGATGAAGTCGGGGTGCGCCTCGTGGTGGTCGAACGTCACCTCGGCGAGCCTGCGGATGGCCGCCACCGGGTCCAGGTGCTCGACGTCCAGCTCCTGCTCGGTCTGCCGGATCACGGAGTACGCCCGCTCCAGCACGGCGGTGAACAGCTGCTCCTTGCCGCCGAAGTAGTAGTAGATCATCCGCTTCGTGGTGCGGGTCCGGGCGGCGATCTCGTCGACCCGGGCCCCGGCGAACCCGGAACGGGCGAACTCCTTGGTCGCTACGTCGAGGATCTCGGCCTTGGTGCGGGCGGCGTCACGGATCCGCCCGTTCGGTCGTGCCGGTTCTTCGACGCTGGTCATCGGGTTCCTTCGGGCGAGTGCGGCCGGTGCCCGTGATTCTAGGAGCTGCGGCGGCGGTCTTCCCTCGGGAGGGGGCGGCTGCTATTACTAACGTACTAGTTCGTACATTAGACTCGCGGGAGGGCCGCCGTGGCCAAGGACTCGTATCTCGTCGGCCTCGTCGGCTCCGGAATCGGGCCGTCCCTCAGCCCCGCCCTGCACGAGCGGGAGGCCGACCGGCAGGGTCTGCGCTACCTGTACCGGCTGATCGACATCGACGACCTCGGCGTCGGGCCTGAGGCGGTGGGCGACCTGGTGCGCGCCGCCCGTGACCTGGGCTTCGACGGGCTGAACATCACCCACCCGTGCAAGCAGCTGGTCATCGAGCACCTCGACGGGCTCGCCCCGCAGGCCGCCGCGCTCGGCGCGGTCAACACGGTCGTCTTCGAGGACGGCCGCGCCGTCGGCCACAACACGGACGTCACCGGCTTCGCCGCGTCCTTCGCGCGCGGGCTGCCCAACGCCCCGCTGGAGAAGGTGGTGCAACTCGGTGCCGGTGGCGCGGGCGCGGCGGTCGCCCACGCCACGCTCACGCTCGGCGCCGAGCACGTCACCGTCGTCGACGCCATGCCCGACCGGGCGACCGACCTCGCCACCTCCCTCAACCGCCACTTCGGCCCGGGTCGGGCCGCCGCGGCCACGCCGGAAGCGCTGCCGGTGCTGCTGGGGGCGGCGGACGGGGTCGTCCACGCGACGCCGACGGGGATGGCGGCCCACCCCGGGCTGCCGTTCGCCGCGGAGCTGCTGCGCCCCGGGCTGTGGGTGGCGGAGGTGGTGTACCGGCCGTTGGAGACCGAGCTGTTGCGGGTCGCGCGGGGGCTTGGCTGCGCCACGCTCGACGGGGGTGGGATGGCGGTGTTCCAGGCGGCCGACGCGTTTCGGTTGTTCACCGGGTGTGAGCCGGACGCGGTTCGGATGCTGGCCGACATCGGTGAGTTGGCCGGGGCTGCGGGTGCGCGTAACTAAGCGCCGCGTGCGCTGGTCAGGTGTGTCGGCCGCGGGTTCGTCGTGGTTGATCGCGCCCACGCGGCGGAGCCGCACAATGTCACGCCCCGCGCCCCTTACAGGGGCGTGACCCTGTTGTAAGGAGTTCCCCATGCGTACATCCATCGCCACCGTCTCCCTCAGTGGGTCGCTCACCGAGAAGCTCGCCGCTGCCGCGCGGGCCGGGTTCGACGGGGTGGAGATCTTCGAGAACGATCTGCTGGCCAGTCCGCTCACGCCGGAGGAGGTGCGGGCCCGCTGTGCGGATCTCGGGCTGAGCATCGATCTCTACCAGCCGATGCGGGACATCGAGGCCGTGCCTGCGGAGGTGTTCGCGGGGAACCTGCGGCGGGCCCGGCACAAGTTCGAGCTGATGGGCCGGCTCGGCTGCGACACCGTCCTCGTCTGTTCCAGCGTCCATCCGCTCGCCGAGGACGACGACGCGCTCGCCGCGTACCATCTGCGCCAACTGGCAGCGCTCGCCGAGGAGTTCGGCATCCGGGTGGCCTACGAGGCGCTGGCGTGGGGCCGGCACGTCAGTACGTACGACCACGCGTGGCGCATCGTGGAGGCGGCCGACCACCCCGCGCTCGGGACGTGCCTGGACAGCTTCCACATCCTGGCCCGGGGCTCCGACCCCAAGGGCATCGAGGACATCCCGGGCGAGAAGATCTTCTTCCTCCAGCTCGCCGACGCCCCGCTGATGGCGATGGACGTGCTGCAGTGGAGCCGCCACTACCGCTGTTTCCCCGGGCAGGGCGGCCTCGACGTCACCGGGCTCGTCGGGCATGTGCGGGCGGCCGGATACGAGGGGCCGCTGTCGCTGGAGGTCTTCAACGACGTCTTCCGGCAGGCCGAGGCGGGCCCCACCGCCGTGGACGCCCACCGTTCGCTGCTGATGCTCCAGGAGGCGGCCGGTATCGCCGCGCTGCCGGAGCGGGTGACGCCCACCGGCGTCGCCTTCGCCGAACTGGTCACCCCCGACGCCGAACCCGTGGCCGCGCTGCTCGGCGCCCTCGGCTTCGCCCGCACCGCACGCCATCGCAGCAAGCCGGTCGACCTGTGGCAGCAGGGCGAGGCACGGGTGCTGGTCAACACCGGCCCGGCCGCCCGGCGCGACGGCACCCAGCTCGCCGCCGTCGGACTCGAATCGCCGGACCCGGCCGGCGCCGCCCGCCGCGCCGAGGCCCTGCTCGCGCCGGTGCTGCCACGCCGCCGGGCCGCCGAGGACGCGCCGCTCGACGCGGTCGCCGCGCCCGACGGCACCGAACTGTTCTTCTGCGCCACGGACCGCCCCGAACACCCCAGCTGGACCGGCGACTTCCGTCCCGTGCCCCACCCCGAGCCAGCGGGCCACGTCCGCCGCGTCGACCACCTCGCCCTCACCCAGCCCTGGCACCAGTTCGACGAGGCGGCCCTCTTCCACCGCACGGTGCTCGGCCTCCACGCCAGCGACAGCGTCGACGTCGCCGACCCGTACGGCCTGTTCCGCAGCCGTCCGGTGACCAACGACGACGGCAGCGTCCGGATCGCCCTCAGCGTCGGCCCCGCCCCCACCGACGACATGGCCCGCGCCCAGCACATCGCCCTCACCACGGACGACGTCGTCGCCGCGGCGCGCGCCTTCCGCGCGGCCGGGGGCCGGCTGCTGGCCGTCCCCGCGAACTACCACGACGACCTGGCCGCACGGTTCGAGTTCGCCGACGGCGAGCTGGACACGTACCGGGAACTGGGCATCCTCTACGACCGTGACGCGGGCGGCGCGTTCCGCCACTGCTACACCGAGACCGTCGGCCGCGTCTTCTTCGAACTCGTCCAGCGCGACGCCGGACACCAGGGATACGGCGCGCAGAACGCGCCCGTGCGCCTCGCCGCCCAGCACGTGCGACGACCGGGCGGATGAGGGCAGCGGACGGGGAGCCGGAGGCTACTGGCGGCTGACCGTGCGCGTCACGCCCGTGACGACCGTCGTCGCCAGGATCCAGCCGGTGATGACGAGGACGTACGACAGCCACTGCGACCAGCCCTCGGGCGCGTAGGCCCGTTCCTGCCCGAAGTCGATGATCGGCAGCAGCAGGTCGAGAGTGTAGAAGACCGGGTTGAACTCCGGGGCCTCGTCCGCCTTCAGCGGGCTGGGCGCCCGCACCGCGTACGCCACGGAACCCACCGCCATCAGCGACAGCAGCCAGACCGCCGCGCGCAGCGGACGGAAGCCGTAGCCGACGGTGGCGTCCTGGGCGTACCCCCACAGCCGCCCGTGCCAGCGGAGCGTGGCGCGGTGCCGGCGCAGCTTGGCGAGCTGGACACGCCGGGCGGCGTCGTCGTCACCGATCCTGCGGTACGCGGCGGTCAACTGCTCGTAGGAGTACGGCAGATACCCCTCCCCGTCCCGCTCCAGCATCGGCAGCCGCCGCTCGGCGGGCACGTGAGGGATCAGAGAGGTGTAGGTGAGGCTGTTCAGGAGGACCTGGTCCGGCAGCTTCTCCGGCTCCACGAACAGCACCTCTATCTGGGCGCGGCGCAGATTCAGGACACCCTCCACCGGTGGGCCCTCGCGCAGCCAGAGTTCGCTGATGACGCTGCTGCTCACCCGCAGCGCCGTACCGCCGGGGTTCGACAACCGTGCGTAGGACAGCTCCAGCCAGCCGCCCACACGGGCACCGCGCAGCTCGACCCGTCCGCGTACGTCCGCGTGGCGCAGGACGACATCGGACTCGGTGGCGAGGGTCTCCGCGCCGAGGGCGGTGCCGCCGGGCCGGTGCAGCCGGGCGCGCCGCAGGTCGACCTTGCCCGCGACATGGGCGCCGCCGAGCCGCACCTCACCGTCCGCGCGCAGCCCGGGAGCACACAACTCCTCCCCGATCTCTGCCTGGTTGAGGCGCAGCACAGGCTCCCCGTCCGCAGCGGTGAACTCGGCGCGCTCCATGAACAGGGTCCCGGAGATCTGCGCCCCGGTGAGCCGCACCGGCCCCCGGAACCGGCACCCCGTCAGCCGCAGCCCGCCGTCGACCCGCGCCCGCGCCGAACGCAGGCCCGGCAGCGTGGACTTGGACAGATTGAGATAGTTGAAGTGCGCGCCCGAGAAGTCGGGAACCTCGTCGAAGTGACAGCCGCTCAGCCGTACGACGCTCTCCACCGTCGCGTACTTCAGCTCCAGCCGGCCGGTGATCCGGGCACCCTCGATCTTGAGGGCGGCGACCTCGCCCTCCTCCTGAGGAGCGGTCAGCAGCAACGCCCGCAACACCCGTGCGCGGACGGTGCGTTCGGGGCCCCAGTCGGCGCCGTCGGCGATGACCTCCTCCTCCTCGACGGTGGTGAGGTCCCTGGTCCCGAAGTCCACCGCCGCGCCGAGCGGAAAGGCGTCCCACACCCGCCGCTCGGCCGCCGTCAGATCGTTGATCATCATCAAGGGGAATCTCACCCGCGACGCCTGTACCTGTCAACTATGCCTAGTGTCCCCAGGCTTCTGCGTGCGCGCGGTGCGCGTCGGTGAGGCCGTTCGTGAAGAAGCGCTCGTAGTACTCGTTCTCCACGTGGTGGACCTGGAGCCATACGCCCGGGACGTGGATCGCGTCCGTGTGGGCCGGGAAGCGGCCGTGCGTGCGCAGGATGTACTCGCAGATGTCACGGGCGCAGTCGACCACCCGCTCCTCGTACTCGCTGGCCTCGGTGAGATAGCGCTGCCCGTAGTCCTCCCGGTAGATCCGGGCGAAGACGTCCCGGTCGGTGTAGACGCCGCCCCGGCCGAACTTCGCACGGATGATCGTCTCCACCGCCTCCGACATGCTCCCGAGCACGGGCGGGCACGCGGCGGCGATCAGCGGTGCGCCGCCGTCGGGGGAGGGGAGCCGTACCGGGTGCGAGCGCACGTTCGCGTACTTCGGCAGCGGGATGTGCCAGCGCCAGATGTCGGCCGGGCGCCAGCGCGGGGTGACGAAGTCGAAACCCAGCATCCTGCCGTACGCCCGGGAGAACTTCGGGTCGCCGAGGGCGATCTGCGGATTGATGGTGGCGTGGATCCAGGCGCCCAGGCCCATCGCCTCCGCCGTGAGCATCAGGTTCTGCAGCAGCAGGTCGGCCTCGATCTGGGTGCGCATGGGTCCGAGGGCGCCGAGCGGCAGCTTCAGGTCCCCGTTGAGGAACCCGTTCCGCACCCACTTCCGCACCCCGGCGGCCCGGTAGAAGTTGCGGTCGTCCACGAGGGTCGGACGGGCCCCGTCGGGCTGGGTGAGGAGATACATCAGCGCGTTCACGTACTGGTGGGAGAGGTCGACCACCGGGAACAGCAGCGTCGTGCCGGGCAGGTTGGACAGAAAGCGGTTGGAGTCCAGGTACGCCGGGAAGTCCCGCTGGTCCGGTGCGACGTCGAGGCGGTGGTCCAGGACCTTCACCTTGGCCTCGCGCGCCCGCGCCACCAGCGTCTCGGCGTCGAACGGCTCGTCCGGTGCCGGTTCGAGCCTGCGCAGGAAGTAGGTGCCCGAGTCGTTGACGAGGAAGAAGTGGGTGCCCTGCGCGTTGTCCGGGCTGCCCGCGGTACGGCCCGCCATCGTCAGGTTGGGCTTGGACATGATGGGCGTGCCGTTGTCCGGGTCCTCGAAGGGCCGGTCGGGCATGGTGAGGCCGGTGGTGCCGGTGATCGCGATCAGCACCGCCTCCTCCAGCTCGGTCAGCGGCTGCGCCGCGTTGCGGGAGGTGTAGGTCATGGTCCCGGCGGACACCTTGGCCCCCCGGCTCACGCGGTGGGTGCGGCGGCGCCACACGGTCCGCAGCAGCGGGCGGTCGAAGAGGTCGGCGAGCCCCGGGTGGGTGGCGCCCGTGGTCGTGCCGGGCTGTTCCTGGAGCGCGAGCTGTTCGCCCGCCCCGGGTATCGCGGAGAGCTCCGGGTTCCCGGGCAGCTCGGAGTGGTTGTCGGTGAACGTCATGCGTGTTTCCCCCGTTGTGGTTCGGACCCGGGCCGTCGTGCGACACTCCGGGTCGTCATGTCACGGCGTCATGGTGAACCGCCGTCGCTCGTACCGGAGTTGCCGGTCGTGGGCACCGTCCGCCACGGCGCGAAGGCGCTCGCGTCGCGGGGCAGGAGAGGTGCCAGCTCCGGGCAGTGGCGCTGGAGCACCGTGTTCATGCCGCCCTGCTCGACCCAGCCGATGCCGAGCGGTGTGTAGACCTCCGGCCGGTAGTCGACCGTCAGGAACCGGTCGCTCTGCAGCCGCCGGCTGGCCATCAGGACGAAGATCCGGAAGGCGGTGTCGCTGAAGCCGAAGCCCTCCGGCGGGTTCTCCGCGAACAGCCCGACCACGGTGTCGATCTCGTCGACGTCCCGGTAGACGTCCTTGAGCCGGGCCAGCGTCTCGGGGTTCTCGGTCAGCTCCTCGAAGGAACGGATCCGCCCCCGGTGCAGCCCGGCCCGGAAGTCGTTGTAGCGCGGCACCCCCCGGCGGCGCGTCCGGACCAGGTCGACGACCGACAGATCGATGATCTCCCCGTCGCGCTCGAAGCGCTGGAGCGAGCGCGGGAAGTTGTGCAGGGTGATAGCTCCGGGGTGGGCGATCCCGAACGAGTACAGCGCGTTCGCGAGCCCCGTCCTGCGGATCTGCGCCTCGGCCGCCCCGCCCTGGATGTCGAGGAAGCCCACCGTCTCCAGCCGCCGCCCGGATTGGTGCTCCCGCAGCTCGAAGTCGTCCGGGATCAGCGGGTGCATGCGGTAGACGGTGGTGAAGTCCTCCGTCAGCGAGTACGGCGCCGTGTGGTGGTCCGGCAGCGTCTTCGGGATGCCGGTCAGCGAGTGCGCCTCGAACAGCCACAGGCCCAGCTGGTTGAGCCAGTTCTTCGGCGGGCCCGACCAGTTGGTGCGCAGCGCGAGGTCGATCGCCTCGGTGGCCAGGATCGCGGGCGTCCACTCCACGGTGTGGATCTTCGCGATCAGCGCGGACACCACGAGCCGGGCCGTCTGGTAGACCTTCTCCTCGCTCATCGACGGGTACTCCGCCCGCAGCGCGTCACAGACGGCGTTGTGCTCCCGCGCGAAGAGCGTGTGCATCGCGCTGAGGCCCATCCACCAGCTCTCGTTGAAGCCGGTGAGCGGGATGCCGTTCGTCCCGCTCGGCAGATGGCCGTCCTCCAGGCGGAGTTTCGCGCCCCCGTCCGGCTCGCGCAGGGACCGTGCGGTCAGCTCGTTCTCGCCGTACACCTCGGAGCCGTCCCACCAGTGCGAGGCGGAGTTGGCGAACAGGACCGGTGGGCGGCCGGGCACCTCCAGGCCCTCGTTCTCGGCGAACCGCATCACCCGCTCGGTCGGGCCGCCCGGCACGTTCTGCCAGGTGCCGTCGTAGCCGGGCGGCAGCGGTACCTCCACACTGCGGTCACCGGTCTTGTACCGCCGGTGGTTCACCCAGTCGTGCACCTGGAACTGGATCCACGCCGCCGCCAGCACGTTGAGCGAGGTCGCCGGCACGAAGCTCTCCCGGTGCAGCAGCTGCCTGCTGACCGTCACCGGGTTCGGTGTGTCGAAGGTGTCCGGCCGGTAGTCCGGCTTCAGGTTCCGCCCGAAGGCGGCCCCCACCGCGCCCATCGACGGCTCCGACAGATCGTTGTACGTCCCGTCGTACGACCGCTCCGTGCGCAGCCTCTCCGGGACCGGCTCCGGCACGGGCTGCGTCTGCGGCGGGGCCTCGCGGACCTCGGTGTCGATCAGGTTCAGCCGCCGCAGCGCCCTCCTCAGGAACACCAGGTTCAGCAGGCTCAGGGACAACGGCAGCCGGTGCCACGGAACGGCACGGTTCAGCAGCCCGAGAGCGGGGCCCACGAGACGGCCGAGCAGTTTGTTGCGCAAGGGTTCCTCGGTGACGAACCGTTCCCCGAGACGGTGTGCGCCGCTCGCCCGGTACGCGGCCTTCCGGGCCCGGTTGATATGGCCCAATGGCCGGAAATCATCGGTCGTGTACCAGGGGTTGAAGGTCAGGTCCTCGATCCGTCGCGCCGCCGCCCGCGCCTCGGCCGTGTCCAGTTCCTGTGCGGGGATGGTGAGCCGGGCGATCGGCACCGCGGGCGCCACCGCGTCCTTCCACTCCACCGCCGCGTCCTCGATCGGGGTCCGACGCTCGTCCACGTACCGCTGTACGCACAGGTCGAACGCCGCGTCCGCCTGCCCGAGCCGCCGTGCCAGCTCCCGGTGCAGGAAGTCCGGGTCCCGGCGATCGGGCGCGTCCGCCGCCGGTGTACCGGGCGCGGGCCGCAGCAGATACCGCACCGGCCCGGCATCGCCCCACAGAATGGCCCCCCGACTCCAATAGGTCTCGGTGGCAAGGGAGTTGACGGACCGACGGGTAGCCGCCGTGACATTGCGCCGCATCCGTGCGGCCGTCCCCATGCCCACCGCCAACGGCAGCTTCACGAACAGCCCGAACGCCTTCCGCAGCGGACTACGGGCCCCCGCCATGGCTTTGGCGAACGCCACGAACTCCCGGGCGTCGCTCGCGTGCGACACCGGGAAACTGGTGGCCAGCAGGTCATGGCTGACCCCCTCCGCCACGTGCACCCGCACGGCGGCGCCCCGCAGATCGGGTGAGCCGTCCCCCTGCCGGATCCCGCTCGCGTTGGACAGCCGCACCACCGCCGGATAGTCGGCACTCGGCTGCGCGAAACCGGTCCGCAACGCCACCGGCAGGTCGTCGTGGAACCGCAGCCGCGCGTTCTCCACGCCCAGCGGCGCCTTCGCGTGGAACGCCCGCGCGATCCCGCCGCCCCCGGCCCGCCGGTTCCTGACCTGGACCTCCATCAGCTCCCGGGCGAGCTGCTCGAACACCAGCCGCTCGGCCTCGGGGCTGCCGCCGTCGTAGCGCTCGTACCGCTGATCGTGCTGCCCGGCCTCGGCCATCGCCGTTCCCCCTACGGACGCGCTGCGTACGCACGCGCGCTCATGCGCGCACGATGCATACGGGACAGGGGCCGCACGCTACCGGCGGCGGGGTTCCGGCCACAGCGACAGTTCGCGCCATGTGCGCATCTGCCGATAATGCTCGGAAAGGTCCGGTTCCCCACACCCCGAGGGGCGCGGGGAACCGTCCGACCGGCGTCTGCTCGGCGCCTACTTCTCCTTCGTCGACTCGACCGCGTGTCCACCGAACTGGTTCCGCAGCGCCGCGATCATCTTCATCTGGGGCGAGTCGTCCTGGCGGGAGGCGAACCGGGTGAACAGCGACGCGGTGATCGCCGGCAGCGGCACCGCGTGGTCGATGGCCGCCTCGACGGTCCACCGGCCCTCACCGGAGTCCTCGGCGTAGCCGCGCAGCTTCGTCAGGTGCTCGTCCTCGTCGAGTGCGTTGACGGCGAGGTCCAGCAGCCAGGAGCGGATGACGGTCCCCTCCTGCCAGGAGCGGAAGACCTCGCGGACGGACGTCACCGAGTCGACCGCCTCCAGCAGCTCCCATCCCTCGGCATACGCCTGCATCATGGCGTACTCGATGCCGTTGTGGACCATCTTGGAGAAGTGGCCGGCACCGACCTTGCCGGCGTGGACATAGCCGTACGGCCCCTCCGGCTTGAGCGCCTCGAAGATCGGCTGGAGCCGCTCGACGTGCTCCGCGTCGCCGCCGACCATCAGGGCGTAGCCGTTCTGCAGACCCCACACGCCCCCGGAGACACCGGCGTCGACGAAGCCGATGCCCTTGGCGCCCAGCTCGGCGGCGTGCTTCTCGTCGTCCGTCCAACGGGAGTTGCCGCCGTCGACGACCGTGTCGCCCGGCGACAGCAGCTCCGCCAGCTCGTCGATGACGGACTGGGTGGCGCCGCCCGCCGGGACCATCACCCACACCACGCGCGGCCCGTCGAGGCGCTCGACCAGTTCGGCCAGGCTGCCCACGTCGGAGACCTCGGGGTTGCGGTCGTAGCCGATGACGGTGTGGCCGGCGCGGCGGATGCGCTCGCGCATGTTGCCGCCCATCTTGCCGAGGCCGATGAGACCCAGCTGCATCGTTGCCATGTCAGTTCACCTGTTCCATACGGGAGTCGAGTGGAGGTGTGTCAGTCATCGGCGGCGGTCTGCCCGTCGCCGTCGCCGTGGCCGTCGTCGTTGCCGCCGCGCAGGGCGACGGCGTACATCTCGTCGGCGTCGAGGCGGCGCAGCTCCTCGGCGATCAGCTCGGAGGTGGCGCGCACCTTCAGGGCGAGGGTGCGGGACGGCTGCCCGGGCAGCGTGAGCGTGGCGAGCGGCCCCTCGGGCCGGTCGATGACGACCTCGCCCCTCGCGGTGCCGAGCCGCACACCCGTGACCACCGGGCCGGCGGTCAGCACGCGCTCGACGGACACCCCGAGGCGGGCCTCCAGCCAGCGGGCCAGCAGCTCGGCGCTGGGGTTGTCGGCCTCGCTCTCCACGGCGGCCGAGGTGATGGTCTCCTTGGCCTGGTCGAGGGCGGCCGCCAGCATGGAGCGCCACGGCGTGAGCCGCGTCCAGGCGAGGTCGGTGTCGCCGGGGGTGTAGGAGGCGACCCGCTGTTCGAGCGCGGCGAGCGGGGTCTCCACGGCGTACATGTCGGTGATCCGGCGCTGCGCGAGCGCGCCCAGCGGGTCCTTCGCCGGGTTCTCCGGCGCGTCCACCGGCCACCACACCACCACCGGCGCGTCCGGCAGCAGCAGCGGCAGGACCACCGAGTCGGCGTGGTCGGACACCTCGCCGTACGTCCGCAGCACGACCGTCTCGCCGGTGCCCGCGTCGGCGCCGACCCGTACCTCCGCGTCCAGGTGCGACTTGGTGCGGTCCTTCGGGGTGCGGGCGTGCCGCTTGATGACGACCAGGGTGCGCGAGGGGTGCTCGTGCGAGGCCTCCTCGGCGGCCTTGATCGAGTCGTAGGCGTTCTCCTCGTCCGTGACGATGACCATCGTCAGGACCATGCCCACGGCCGGTGTGCCGATGGCCCGGCGGCCCTGCACCAGGGCCTTGTTGATCTTGCTTGCCGTGGTGTCAGTCAGGTCGATCTTCATGGCCTGCGCCAGCTCCGTCCGTCTTGTGCGAGCATCTCGTCCGCTTCCGCGGGCCCCCAACCGCCCGAGGCGTACTGCGCGGGCCTGCCGTGCCCCGCCCAGTACTCCTCGATCGGGTCGAGGATCTTCCAGGACTCCTCCACCTCCTGGTGGCGGGGGAAGAGGTTGGCGTCGCCGAGCAGCACATCCAGGATCAGCCGTTCGTACGCCTCCGGGCTGGACTCCGTGAACGACTCGCCGTACGCGAAGTCCATCGTGACGTCCCGGATCTCCATCGAGGTACCCGGCACCTTCGAACCGAAGCGCACGGTCATCCCCTCGTCCGGCTGGACCCGGATGACGATCGCGTTCTGCCCCAGCTCCTCGGTGGCGGTGGAGTCGAACGGGGAGTGCGGGGCGCGCTGGAAGACCACCGCGATCTCGGTGACCCGTCGGCCGAGCCGCTTGCCGGTACGCAGGTAGAAGGGGACCCCCGCCCAGCGGCGGTTGTCGATGCCCAGCTTGACCGCCGCGTAGGTGTCCGTGGTGGAGGACCGGTCGATGCCCTCCTCCTCCAGGTAGCCGAGCACCCGCTCGCCGCCCTGCCAGCCGCCTGCGTACTGGCCGCGCACGGTGTGCCGGCCCAGGTCCTCCGGCAGCCGCACGGCCTTGAGCGCCTTCAGCTTCTCGGCCAGCAGCGACTCCGCGTCGAAGGCCGCCGGTTCCTCCATGGCGGTCAGGGCCAGCAACTGCAGCAGGTGGTTCTGGATGACGTCACGGGCCGAGCCGATGCCGTCGTAGTACCCGGCGCGACCGCCGATGCCGATGTCCTCGGCCATGGTGATCTGTACGTGGTCGACGTAACTCCGGTTCCAGATGGGCTCGTACATCTGGTTGGCGAAACGGAGCGCCAGGATGTTCTGGACGGTCTCCTTGCCGAGGTAGTGGTCGATGCGGAAGACCTGCTCGGGGTCGAACACCTCGTGCAGGACCGCGTTCAGCTCGCGGGCGCTGGCCAGGTCGTGGCCGAACGGCTTCTCGATGACGGCGCGCCGCCAGGAACCCTCGGGCGGAGTGGCCAGACCGTGCTTCTTGAGCTGCTTGACGACCTTCGGGAACATGCTCGGCGGCACGGAGAGGTAGAAGGCGAAGTTGCCGCCGGTGCCCCGCGAGCCGTCCAGCTCCTCGACGGCCTCGCGGAGCCGCTTGAACGCCTCGTCGTCACCGAAGTCGCCCGGGATGAAGCGCATCCCCTCGGCGAGCTGCTGCCAGACCTCCTCACGGAACTCGGTGCGGGCGTGCTCGCGGACCGCGTCATGCACGATCTGCGCGAAGTCCTCGTCCTCCCAGTCCCGGCGGGCGAACCCCACCAGCGAGAAGCCCGGCGGCAGCAGACCCCGGTTGGCCAGGTCGTACACGGCCGGCATCAGCTTCTTGCGGGACAGGTCACCGGTCACCCCGAAGATGACGAGCCCGGACGGGCCCGCGATCTTCGGGAGCCGGCGATCGTCCGCGTCCCGGAGCGGATTGAGCCACTCGGCGGTCATTCCCCATCAACTCCCTTGCTGTTCAAGGACTTCCGTGGCCTGCGGCGTCATGTCGACAGT
Source organism: Streptomyces sp. MB09-02B (assembly GCF_033794485.1). Taxonomy (NCBI): domain Bacteria; kingdom Bacillati; phylum Actinomycetota; class Actinomycetes; order Kitasatosporales; family Streptomycetaceae; genus Streptomyces; species Streptomyces sp. MB09-02B. Next base: position 4,040 of record NZ_JARGEE010000191.1, on the reverse strand, counting down.
GATCATCCTCCTTCAGGCGGGTTCCGGGCCGGCCGCGTCGGCGCCGGGCCGAGTCGTGCGGCCGAGCACACTCCTCGCCGCGGCGACGACGTTCTCGGCGGTGAAGCCGTACTCCGCGAACAGGGTCTTCGCGTCGGCGGAGGCGCCGAAGTGTTCGAGGGAGACGATGCGGCCGTGGTCACCGACGTACCGGTACCAGGTCAGACCGATCCCCGCCTCGACCGCCACGCGGGCCTTCACGGACGGCGGCAGCACGCTCTCTCGGTATTCGCGCGGTTGTTCCTCGAACCACTCCACCGACGGCATCATGGGCAGAGACTTCCCGGACGGCGACCGGATCAAGGCATTTCCGTTCCCCGTCGATCGCGGACTCTCCGTTGTCGCCATGTGGATCGGCCCGATGGGAGACCTTTGTTCTGGCACGTGGACATACCCCTGGGTGGGATGCACCCTCGTCGACTTCCATGTGGTCATGCTGTTCGCCGGCGGCCCGGTGCGCCACATGATCGACTTCGTCGAGTGCGAGTTGGGCGCGGGCGAGTTGGTGTGGGTCCGGCCGAGGGGGCGCATCGTTTCTCACGGCTGACCGAGTACCGCAGGACGGCCCTCACATGTTTCTTGCGAGGGGCCCCGGCATTCGCGGCGAGGAGAAAGCGCATCCGGGTGTCGCGATGTGGAGCGTCGTCGTATCGGGTTCGGGGCGCGTGGCGCCCTGCCGTTCTCGGCATCGGCGATCTGATGCGAACGCGTGTGCCTGCGTTCTTCCAGTTGCACGCCGGGACCGCACCGGTGGCGTTCCGGGCGGAGATGCGGTGATGCACGGCGAGGGGCGGACTCCACGGCCGTGGAGTCCGCCCCTCGCGCAACCCGCCTGTCAGCGGCCGAAGTTGAACCAGTTCACGTTCACGAAGTCCTGCGGCTGACCGCTGGTGAAGGTCAGATACACGTCATGGGTGCCGGTCACCCGGCTCATGTTCGCGGGCACCGTCCGCCACAACTGCCAGCCACCGGTGTTGGCGATCGAGAAACTGCCGACCGGCGCGTTCGACCGGCTGTCGAGCCTGACCTCGACCAGGCCGCTGACCCCCGCGTTGGCGCCGGAGGCCACCCGGGCGACGAACTGCGTCGCGGCCGTGGAGCCGAAGTTCACGTTCTGGAAGAGCGCCCAGTCGCCGTTGGCCAGCGCGCCGATGTTCTGGCCGCCGCCGGAGTCGGTCGTGGTCTCGGTGAGGGTGCCGCTCTGGCCGTTGTACGACTCGGCCTGGATGGCGCTGTACGCGTCCCGGGTGCCCGTCGGGGGCGGGGTGGTGGTGCCCCCGGCGGCCGACAGCACCTGCACGTAGTCGACGACCATCGGGACGCCGGAGCGGGTGTCACCGTCGAGCCCGCCGCCGAACGCGTCGGGGAAGGCACCGCCCATGGCCACGTTCAGGATGATGAAGAACCCGTGGTTGGTGGCGTTGGTCCAGGTGGTCGCGTCGACCTGGTTCGCGTTGACCGAGTGGAACTGGGTGCCGTCGACAAGGAACCGGATCGTCTCCGGCGTCACCGAGCGGTCCCACTCCATGGTGTACGTGTGGAACCCGGACTGGCAGGTCGTGCCCGGGCACGCCGTGGAGTTGCCGATGCCGGTCGTCTCGTTGCACGGGCCGCCGGGGTTGGTGCCGCAGTGCATGGTGGCCCAGACCTGGTTGCGGCCCTGCACGTTCTCCATGATGTCCAGCTCGCCGACGCTCGGCCAGTTCTGGTAGTTGCCCCGGTAGGGCGCGCCCAGCATCCAGAACGCGGGCCAGTAGCCCTCGGCGGCCGTCCCGGTGACGTTCGGCATCTGGAGCCGGGACTCGACCCGCAGCTTGCCGCCCGCCGGGGGCTGGAAGTCGGTGCGGTTGGTCTCGATCCGGCCCGAGGTCCAGCGGCCGGCCGAGTCACGGATCGGGGTGATGCGGAGATTGCCGTTGCCGTCGAGGGAGACGTTGGCGGTGCTGTTCGTCATCGTCTCGACCTCGCCGGTGCCCCAGTTGGCGGGGCCGCCGGGGTACGAAGTCCCGGTCGCGTACTGCCAGTTGGAGGTGCTGACGCCGGTGCCCGCGGCGCCGTTGAAGTCGTCGACGAAGACCTGCGTCCAGCCGGCGGGCGGGGTGGGGGCGGCGCCCTGCGCGGTCGACGCCCAGGCCGTGGCCAGGGCCAGCGCGGTGGCCATGGCGAGGAACGCGCGTCGGAGGGGGCGGCGGCGTCCGACGGGTGCGCCGCGGTGGGGTATGCCGGGGGTTTCACTCATGGCGGCCTCTTCGGGTGTACGGAGTGAGATGCGCGGGTGTGGGGGAGCGCTCCGTGGAGTCCCGTCCTGAGAGCGCTCTCAGAGAAGAGCGTGCGGTCAATGTGCGCTCCGGCGCTGCGGCCGTCAAGAGTTAAAGCGGAGAAAGTCCGTGCGGGAGTGCCGAGTTCACGATGTGAAGATCGGCTTTGTCGGGAGGTGTCCCTGTGGGCGCGGCGACGTGACGGGCGGTCAGTCCCCTGCCGTGGACACGGACGACCCGGACTTCATCGGCTCGTCCGGGTTGACGGAGAACGCCATGTTCCCGGCCGTCGCCACGATCGCCTCGTCCACGAGCAGCACCCGGGGCGGGGTCTCGGTCGCGATGTCCCCCGGGTCGTCGAGCGCGTCCGTGCGCCACAACTCGGCGCCCGTGCCGCTCTCCAGGGCCAGCAGCCGGCCGAACCGGTTGGCGAAGTAGAGCTCGTCACGGGCCGCCGACACCACCGGGGCGGACAGGTTCTCCATGTCGGTGGTCCGCTCCCACAGCACCTTGCCGCTCGTCGCCGACACGGCGGTGACCGACCCGCTGGTCCGCACGAAGTACACGACCCCGTCCACGAGCGTCGCCGCCCCGCGCAGCGCGCGCTTCAGCGGGATCCGGGTGACCTTCCCGGTGTCCGGGTCCACCCGCAGGAACGCGTCGTACGGCCGCTCGTACCCCGCCTGGTAGACCTCCTCGGTGGTCTCCGCCTTCAGGAACAGCGGCCGTCCGCCGACGGCGCCCAGGGCGAGCGACTTCTCGGGCAGAGGGGTGCGCTCCAGGGGTGTGCCGTCGTCCGGATCGAGGCGTACCAGCGTGAACGGGCGGGTGTCGAGGAAGTCGTCGCCCTCCCAGCACACTTCGTACGGGGCGTCGCCGAGCACCGAGGGAACGCAGTTGATCCCGGCGGGCTCGGACGTCCGCCACAGCTCCTTTCCCGCCGTGTCGTAGGCGATCACGTCGTAGTGGTCGGGCGCGAGGGTGAGCACGCCGCCGTCGAAGAGGGGCGCCGCCTCGCTCGCGCTGATGGGCCGCGACCACCGCTGCTTCCCGGTGCGGGTGTCCAGGGCCACCAGGCGCCGCTGCGTGCTGTCGGGCTCCGTGTACACGAAGACCAGCCCGTCCCGCACGCCGATGGGCAGCGCGGTCTGCGGGAGTTGGCCGTACCGCCATCCCGTCCTCCCGGTGGCGGCGTCCACCTTCGCGACGACGAAGCCCGTGCCGCCGCAGTACAGGTCGGTCCCGTCCGTCAGGCACCCCGTGCGGTCGTAGTTGACCGGGATGTACTCGGCTGGGAGCCCGCTGTCGGCCCGCAGCCGTGTCTGCCACGGCCGCCAGCCCTCGGGGAGCGACGCGGAACGGTAGCCCACGGCGCTGTCGGCGCCGGACGCCGTGGAGCTGTCCTCGGCCCCCGCGTACAGCAGCAGCGCGGCGCTCAGCGCGGAGACGGTCAGGAGGGCGCCGAGGCCGACGAGGACGACCTGCCGTCCAGGACGGAGCCTGGAACGACGTGGGGTCCCGGGCCGTTCGCCCGGCAGCCGGTCGTTCGCGGTCGGGTCGCCCGCACGGCCTACGTCCGTTCGGTCGGTGTCCGATCTGCCGGTGTCCGTTCGGCCGGAGTCCGATCTGCCGGAGTCCGTTCGGCCGGTGCCCGTCAGACGTTCGACGGGCCCTGAGCCTGGGGCCGTCCCTGAACCCGTCCCTGTCCCAGCCTCCGCCTCCGCCTCCGCCTCTTTCCCCGCC
>NZ_JARGEE010000190.1:0-17495 GCF_033794485.1 Streptomyces sp. MB09-02B | reverse complement strand
GGCGCCGGCGCCGGGGACGCGAACTGCATGGAGGACGCGGGGGCCGGGGCGGGCATGCTCATGGCCTGCGCGGCGAGGTTCTGCATGCCGGTGCCGCTGGTCTCGCCCATCAGCCGGTCCACGGCCGCCGTACCCGAGCTGTAGCTGGTCCCGGTGCTCAGCTCGGGTACGGCGGCTCCCCTCCTGGACCCGTAGAGAACCGACTCCAGGCCGGACACCAGGCGACGCACGTCCACCTGGGGCCGGACCACGAGTCGCAGGAAGCGACTGGACGAGCCGACCTTGTTGCCGCACTCGCGGACCAGGATCCGGTGCTCGGTGAGGAGCCGGTCGCGGACCACGGTGCCCTCGGCGCCCACGGGCAGGCGCACGAAGAGGAAGTTCCCCTGCGATGGGTAGACCGTCAGCCCGGGGAGGGCGGAGAGCTGGCGGGCCATGTCCAGCCGGTCGCGGCGGATCTGGTGCAGGCTCTCCATGTACTCGGCGCCGTGGTTCTTCAGCATGAACACCACGTGCTCGGCGAAGGAGTTGAGGTTCCACTTCGGCAGCATCGAGCGGACCTTGCCGGCGAGTGCCGGGTTGGCGACCAGATAGCCGAAGCGGATGCCGTGCAGGCCGAAGTTCTTGCCGAGGCTGCGCAGTACGACCACGTTGGGCCGCATGACCGCGTCCTGGACCGTGCTCGGCTCGTTCTCGGCGTCGGAGAACTCCAGGAACGACTCGTCGATGACGATCAGGTCCAGGTCGGCCATCGCGTCCATGAACTGCACCAGCGCGTGCCGGTGGAGGAAGCCGCCGTCGGGGTTGTTGGGGTTGCAGATGACGGCGACCCTGGTGCCGCGGGCCCGGATGAACTCGGCGTACTGCGCGAGGTCGAGGGCGAAGCCGCTGGACTCCTGGAGCGGGAACATGTCGACCCGCTTGCCGGTCTCCATCGGCTGGTCGGTCCAGCGGCCGAAGGTGGGGACGGGGACGGCGAGGGACTCCCGGACGAGCAAGTGGTCGATCCAGGTGATGAGTTCGGTCGAGCCGTTGCCCATCGCCACGCACTGCGGCGGGAGTTGGAGCAGGTTGCACAGCTCGGCCGTGATGGTGTCCGCGCTGCTCGGGTAGTACGTGATGATGTCGCGCAGCCTGCTCGCCATGTCGTCGAACATGGCCGGGGTGGGGAAGTAGGGGTTGCAGGGGATACAGAAGTCCACCGGCCCCACCCCGTCGCCGCCCTCACGTGTCAGCGCAGCCATCGAGGGGCTGTGCGCCGCAGTGCTGCGGAACAACGAGGTGACGTTGTCGGCCATGGAACCTCCGTAGGGGGCGGACCCGTTGGGGACGACCGGGTCCGACGACTAAGGGCGGCCCGCGCGGGGGAGCACGGGCCGCCCCTACATACGCGTGCCGGGGTGGCGCTGTTCAACCACTGAGAGTTCCGTGGGAAATTGTGAGCGCGCTGTGAAGATCTTACGTCATGTCCGCGTCACGAAAACGCGTGCACGGTCGTCGACCGGTAGGTCTCACCGGGCCGCAGCACCGTCGACGGGTACGACGGCTTGTTCGGCGAGTCGGGGAAGTGCTGGGTCTCCAGGCACAGCGCGTCCCCCTGCCGGTAGATCCGCCCGGAGGGTCCGACGAGCGTGCCGTCGAGGAAGTTCCCGGAGTAGAACTGCATCCCCGGCTCGGTCGTGGAGACCGTCAGGGTGCGGCCCGACGCCGGGTCGGTGAGGGTGGCGGCCCACTCCGGCTCCGCCGTGACGCCCTTGTCGAGCACCCAGTTGTGGTCGAAGCCCTTGGCGTACAGCAGTTGGGGGTCGGCCACGCGGAGGTCCTCGGCGATCGTCTTGCCCGTCCGGAAGTCGAAGGGGGTGCCCTCCACCGCGGCCGGCTCACCGGTGGGGATCAGGCCGGCGTCGACGGGGGTGTAGCGGCCGGCGGCGATCGTCAGCCGGTGGTCGCCGACCGAGCCGCTGCCCTCACCCGCGAGGTTCCAGTACACATGGCTGGTGAGGTTGACGACGGTGGCCCGGTCGGTGGTGGCCTCGTAGTCGACGCGCCAGTCGCCCCCCGAGGTGAGCGTGTACGTCACCCTCACGTCGAGCGTGCCGGGGTAACCCATGTCACCGTCGGCGCTCGTGTGGGTCAGGTACAGCCCGACCTCCGAGTCCCGCTCGAACGGCTCGACCTCCCACACCACCTTGTCGAAGCCCCCGGCGCCGCCGTGCAGGCTGTTGGCGCCGTCGTTGACGGACAGCTCGTACGTCGTGCCGTCCAGCGTGAAGCGGCCCTCGCCGAGACGGTTGCCGTACCGGCCGATCAGCGCGCCGAAGTACGGGGAGCCGGCGACGTACTCCTCGACGGTGCCGAAGCCGAGGGAGACACCTGCGTACCGGCCCTCGCTGTCCGGGACCTCCAGTGACTGCACGATCCCGCCGTACGACAGGACCTTCAGCCGTGTGCCGCCGTTCTCCAGCGACCAGCGGTGGATCTCGGTCCCGTCGGCGAGCTTGCCGAAGAGTTCCTTCACGGGTGACGCCCCACTTTCCTGTTCATGCCTGTTCATGAAAAAAGGGGGCCCCGCCTTTCGGCGAGGCCCCCTTCCGGTGTGTCAGGAACCGCTCTTGCGCTTGTTCCACACGTCGAACCCGACGGCAGCCAGCAGGGCCAGGCCCTTGATGACCTGCTGCCAGTCGGTGCCGATGCTGAGGAGGTTCATGCCGTTGTTCAGCACGCCGAGGACGAGACCACCGATGATCGCGCCGAGGACGGTGCCGACACCGCCGCTCATCGACGCGCCGCCGATGAACGCCGAGGCGATGGCCTCCAGTTCGTAGCTCAGACCCGCCTTCGGCGAGGCGGCGTTGAGCCGGGCGGCGATCGCCAGACCCGCCAGGGCCGCGAGCACGCCCATGTTGACGAAGACCAGGAAGGTGACCTTCTTGTCCTTCACGCCGGAGAGCTTCGCGGCCGGCAGGTTGCCGCCGATCGCGTAGATGTGCCGGCCGAAGACGGAGTTGCGCATCACATAGCCGTAGCCGACCACCAGCGCGCCCAGGACCAGCAGGATGATCGGCGCGCCCCGGAAGCTGGCGAGCAGCATCGTGACCGTGAGCAGCGCGGCCGAGATGGCGACCAGCTTGAGCAGGAAGATGTTGCGCGGAGCCACCTCGAGGGCGAACTCCTGCTGGCGCTTGCGGTCACGCATCTCCTGGATGACCACGAAGGCGATCAGGGTGAAGCCCAGCAGCAGGGTGAGGTTGTGGTAGTTCGTGGTGGGGCCGACCTCGGGCAGGAAGCCGTTGCCCATCTTCTCCAGGCCCTTGGGGAACGGGCCGAGGGTCTGGCCCTCCAGGAGGATCTCGGTCACACCGCGGAAGACCAGCATGCCGGCGAGGGTGACGATGAACGACGGTATGCCGAGATACGCGATGAAGAACCCCTGTGCCGCGCCCGCGACCCCGCCCGCCATCAGGCACAGGACCACGGCGAGCGGCCAGGGCACGTCGTGCTGCACGGTCAGCACGGCCGCGAACGCGCCCACGAAGGCCGTGAGCGAACCGACCGAGAGGTCGATGTGGCCCGCGACGATCACCAGCATCATGCCGATCGCGAGGATCAGGATGTAGCTGTTCTGCAGCACCAGGTTGGAGACGTTGCGCGGCAGCAGCAGGTCGCCGTCGGTCAGGATCGCGAAGAAGGCCACGATCAGGCCGAGGGCGATCAGCATGCCGTACTGCCGCATGTTGCGGCGCATACCGTCCAGCACCAGCTGCAACAGGCCGCCGCCCGTGGCCGATCCGGTGCCGCCCGGCGGCGCCGGGGCCGGGCTCTTGGCGGTCACATCCGTGCTCATCGGGTTACCTCTTTGTCCTTCGTCATCTGGCGCATCAGCGATTCCTGCGTGGCCTCGGCCCGCGAGAACTCGCCTGTCAGCCGTCCCGCCGCCATGGTGTAGATGCGGTCGCACATCCCGAGGAGCTCCGGCAGCTCCGAGGAGATGAAGACGACCGCCTTGCCCTCGGCGGCCAGCTTGTCGATCACCGTGTAGATCTCGTACTTGGCGCCGACGTCGATACCGCGCGTCGGCTCGTCCAGGATCAGCACGTCCGGACCGGCGAAGATCCACTTGCTGAGGACGACCTTCTGCTGGTTGCCGCCGGACAGCTTGCCCACCGGCTCGAACACCGTCGGTGCCTTGATGTTCATGGTCTTGCGGTAGCGCTCGGCGACCTGGCGTTCCTCGTGCTCGTCGACGACGCCCCGCTTGGCGACCTTGTTCAGGGCGGTCAGCGAGATGTTCCGGTTGATCGTGTCGATCAGGTTGAGGCCGTAGTGCTTGCGGTCCTCGGTGACGTACGCGATGCCGTGCTTGACGGCCTCGGCGACCGACTTCGTACGGATCTCGGTGCCGTCCTTGAGGACCGTGCCGCCCGCGTAGCGGCCGTAGGTCCGGCCGAAGACGCTCATCGCGAGCTCCGTGCGGCCGGCGCCCATCAGGCCCGCGATCCCGACGATCTCCCCGCGCCGCACGTTGATCGACACGTCGTCGACGACCTTGCGCTGCTGGTCGATGGGGTGGAGCACGGTCCAGTCGCGGATCTCCAGGGCCGGTGCCGCGCCCACCTCCGGCTCGTGCGGGGTGCGGTCGGGGAAGCGGTTGTCGAGGTCGCGGCCCACCATGCCGCTGATGATCCGGTCCTCGGTGGTCTCCTCGGCCTTGACGTCGAGGGTCTCGATCGACTTCCCGTCGCGGATGATCGTCACCGAGTCGGCGACCTTGCGGATCTCGTTGAGCTTGTGGGAGATGATGATCGAGGTGATGCCCTGCTTCTTCAACTCCAGGATGAGATCCAGGAGTTTGCCGCTGTCCTCGTCGTTCAGGGCGGCGGTCGGCTCGTCCAGGATGAGGAGCTTCACCTTCTTGGACAGGGCCTTGGCGATCTCCACCAGCTGCTGCTTGCCCACGCCGATGTCGGCGACCCGGGTCTCCGGGTGGTCGTCGAGACCGACCCTGCGCAGCAGCTGCGTCGCGTGCCGCAGGGTCTCCCGCCAGTCGATGAACCCGCCCTTGGCGTGCTCGTTGCCGAGGAAGATGTTCTCCGCCAGGGAGAGGTACGGCGACAGCGCCAGCTCCTGGTGGATGATGACGATGCCGCGCTGCTCGCTCGCGCGGATGTCCTTGAACTCGCAGCCCTCTCCCTCGAAGAGGATCTCGCCCTCGTAGCTGCCGTGCGGATGGACGCCGGAGAGCACCTTCATCAAGGTGGACTTTCCGGCGCCGTTCTCACCGCAGATGGCGTGGACCTCGCCCTGGCGGACGGTCAGGGTGACGTCCGACAGCGCTTTGACGCCGGGAAAGGTCTTGACGATCGAGCGCATTTCCAGGACGGGTCCCGCCATGGTCGTGCCTTCCAATCAGTTGATGCCGGCGGTTACTTGAGGTCGCCGGCCTTGATGTAGCCGGAGTCGACGACGACCTTCTGGTAGTTGGCCTTGTCGACGGCGACCGGCTCAAGCAGGTAGGCCGGGATGACCTTGGAACCGTTGTCGTAGGTCTCGGTGTCGTTGGTCTCGGGCTTCTTGTCGTTCAGCAGCGCGTCGACCATGTTCGAGGCGACCTTGGCGAGCTCGCGGGTGTCCTTGTAGACGGTCATCGACTGCTCGTCCGCGATGATCGACTTCACCGAGGCGACCTCGGCGTCCTGGCCGGTGACGATCGGCAGCGGCTTGTCCTTGGAGCCGTAGCTGTCGGACTTCAGCGCGGAGAGGATGCCGATGGAGATGCCGTCGTACGGCGAGAGGACGGCGTCGACCTTGCCGGTCTTGTAGTCCTTGGTGAGGATGTCGTCCATGCGGCGCTGGGCGGTGGCGCCGTCCCAGCGCAGGGTGGTGACCTTGGTGATGTCGGTCTCGCCGGACTTCACGACCAGCTGCTTCTTGTCGATGTACGGCTTGAGGACGTTCATCGCGCCGTTGAAGAAGTAGCGGGTGTTGTTGTCGTCGTTGGAGCCGGCGAAGAGCTCGATGTTGAACGGGCCCTTCTTGGAGCCGTCCTTCAGGCCGAGCTTCTCGACGATGTAGTTGCCCTGGAGCTCGCCGACCTTCTCGTTGTCGAAGGAGGCGTAGTAGTCGACGTTCTCGGTGCCGAGGATCAGGCGGTCGTAGGAGATGACCGGGATGTTGGCGTCCTTGGCCTGCTGGAGCACGTTGTTCATCGACTTGTTGTCGATCGCCGCGACGATCAGGGCCTTCACGCCCTGCGTGATCATGTTCTCGATCTGGGAGACCTGCTTGGCGGGGTCGTCCTCGCCGAAGACCAGCTGGGTCTCGTAGCCCTTGGACTTCAGGTCCGCGACGACGTTGTTGCCGTCGGCGATCCAGCGCTCGGAGGACTTGGTCGGCATCGAGATGCCGATGGTGGCGCCCTCGGTGCTGCCCTTCTCCTCCTTGCTGCCGCCCTCGCCGCTCTGGCCGCAGGCGGACAGGGTGAGGGCGAGGGAGGCGGCGGAGGCTATGGCGGCGAGTGCGGCTCGGCGGGTACGCATGATCATCATCCTTGATGTCTTGAAGGCCTGGAACGGTCTGGCGAGGACGGCGCTTCACGAGCCGAAAGATGCCAGAGGAGATGTGGGGGATTCTGTGTGACTGCGTCTTCTTCTGTGAAGACAGTTGTCCGCTTCGTTATGAGGGATTTCCGAATCGCTTCAGATCGCCGGGCAGTCGGGAGCCCAGCGGAGCCATCTCCCCGTCCGCTCCGTGCCGCGCGAGCAGGTCCAGGGCCAGCCGGCCGCGCCGCACGCGTTCCTTGGCCGTGGACAGCGTGAGATCGCGCATGTGGTGCCCGTAGGGGTAGATCCCGGGGGCCTTCGACAGGCCGAACTTCAGGTAGATCGGCGCACCGCGCCGGATCAGCTCGGCGACCTCGTACATCCGGACGTAGCCGCCGAGGTCGTCGGGCGCCTCGATGTACATGTCCATGGGGGCGCCGGACACCCGCCGGATCTCCGTGAGGTGGTCGAGCGTGAGGTCGCTCGGCACGTTGATCGAGTCGCCGCCGAGGTTCTCGTACACGGCGTACGCGGTCGGGTTCACCGGTCCGATCAGCGCCGACACCTTGAACGTCGTGTCGGCCGGGATGATCCCCTCCACACGCGCCCGGTGCAGCGTCCACAGCACGCCCTCGTCGGCGACGAGCAGGCACTTCACGCCCAGCTCGGTCGCGCGCACGGCGTCCTCGACACAGCCGGCGACAGCGTCGTGGCCCCGGGCGCGCAGACCGGCGCCCTTGGAGTCCGTACGGGTGGAGGCGCCGATGTCCCAGGTGCCGCGCGGGCCGGTGAACAGGCAGAGCTCGATGTCGCGCTCGGCCGTCGCCTCCACCATCTCGGTGATCTCGGCGTCGGTGAGCATCCACACACCGCTGCCCTGGCTGATCCGGTGGATCGGGACATCGAGCCGCGAGGCCTCCTTGAGGACCACGGCGAGCGCCTCGGGCCCCTCCACGGAGGGCACCTCGGTGCGCCAGCGGCCGCCGCCGGGGAAGGCGTGCGGGGAGGCGTCGGAAGGGTCGAGGGCGGGTGCGTTCAGCCCGAGCGCGGCGAGCGCCTGCTCGCCGGGTCGGCGCGGCGCCGGAGCGGTGGTGTCGGTCACAAGCTGTCCTTCTGGCTGCATCAGATTCGATATTTCGGACAAGGTTCGCGGCTCTTGGTGCACAAAGCTCTTGGGTGTACGCCGGTACGAAGTCGTCAGGTACCCCGTACCGGCGTACGGCTCAGGGGTGTGTCATGGCCGCAGCAGGACCTTGCCGACCGTCGGGTCGCCGGACCCCACCAACTCGATGGCCTGCGGGAACTCCGCCAGCGGCAGCTCGTGCGTGACGAGCGGCAGCGGGTCCAGCAGTCCGGCCCCGAAGACCCGCACGGTGTGTGCCCAGGCGTCCGGCGCCGCGCCGAACACCGTGTGCACCTCCAGCTGTCGTACGACGAGATCGGTCGGGTCGAGCCCGTCCGCGCCCGCCGCCGGGATGCCCGTCAGGACCAGCCGCCCGCCGCGCCGCAGCAGGGCGGCGGCCGTGCGCGCCGCGTCCGCGGACCCGGCGGTCTCGATGACCACGTCGAAGTCGCCGGGCAGCTCCTGGTCCTTGGTGCGGAAGTCCGTGGCGCCGAAGCGCTTCGACAGCTCCGCACGGTCCGGCCGGGTGCCCACGACGAGCAGCTCGGCGGGGGAGGCCGCCTTCAAGAACTGAACGGCGAACATCCCGAGCGTCCCGGTCCCCACCACGGCGACCCGCTCACCCGGAACGGCGTTCGCCTTGAGCGCGGCGGCCGCGATGCACGCGGCCGGCTCCAGCAGCGCCGCCGCCGTCAGATCCGCGTCGTCCGGCAGGACGTGCAGCAGACGGGCGGGCAGGGTGAGGGTCGTGGCCATCGCGCCGGGCTGGGTGAACCCGGTCTCCTCGTACCCCGCGGAGCACAGGGTGGTCTCGCCCGCGTGGCAGCGGTCGCACACCTGGCAGTTCCGGAAGCCTTCGCCAACTACCTTGCGCCCTACAAGAGTTGAAGGAACGCCGGCGCCGACCTCGACGACCGTCCCGGACCACTCGTGGCCCGGGGTGAGCGGGTAGCGGACGTACCCCTCCGGCCGGTTGCCCTGGAAGACCTCGCGGTCGCTGCCGCAGATCCCCGAGGCGTGCACCCGGACCAGGGCCTCGCCGGCCTCCGGCTGCCGGGCCTCGTGCGGGACGAGACGGTGCTCGCCCGGCGCCTCGATGACGACGGCGACGGCCGGCGTGCCGGAGTCGGCCGCGTCGGGCGAGGCGCTCACTCGGTCCCCTTGGGCTTGCGCTGCTCCCAGCCCTCGGCCCACAGGTCGAACCGCGCCTGCTGCTGCGGGAACTCCGCCGCCGCGTCCACGTCCAGCTCGACCCCGAGGCCGGGCTTGTCGGAGAGGTGGAAGTAACCGTCCACGACCTCGGGCGCGCCCGAGACGACCTTCTTGATCTCCGCGTCCGCGAAGTCGTTGAAGTGCTCCAGGATCTTGAAGTTCGGGGAGGTGAACCCGACCTGGAGGGAGGCCGCCGTCAGCACCGGGCCGCCCACGTTGTGCGGCGCGACCAGCGTGTAGTGGGTCTCGGCGGTCGCGGCCAGCTTGCGGGTCTCCCAGATGCCGCCGATGTGACCGACGTCCGGCTGGATGATGTCCACGGCCTGGCTCTCGAAGAGCTCCCGGAACTCGATCCGGTCGTGGATGCGCTCACCCGTGGCCACCGGGATGTCGACCTTGGCGGCGACCTTCTCCAGCGCCTTCAGGTTCTCCGGCGGGCACGGCTCCTCCAGCCACGCGGGCTTGAAGGGCGCCAGGTCCTTGGCCAGCCGCACGGCGGTCGACGGCGAGAAGCGGCCGTGCATCTCCAGCATCAGCTCGGCGTCCGGCCCGATGGCGTCGCGCACGGCCTCGATCAGCGAGACGGCGTACAGGCTCTGCTCGTGGTCCAGCTCGAAGTGGCCGGTCCCGAAGGGGTCGATCTTGAGCGCCTTGTAGCCGCGCTCCATCACGCCCTGTGCCGCCTTGTGGTACGCCTCCGGCGTCCGCTCGGTGGTGTACCAGCCGTTGGCGTACGCCTTGACCTTGTCGGTGACCTTGCCGCCCAGCAGCTGCCAGACCGGTACGCCGAGGGCCTTGCCCTTGATGTCCCAGCAGGCCATCTCGATGACGGCGATGCCGGACATCACGATCTCGCCGGCGCGCCCGTAGTCGCCGTACTTCATGCGCTTGACCAGATCCTCGACAGCGAACGGGTCGGAGCCGAGAATGTGGTTGGTCTTCGCCTCGTGCAGATAGCCGAGCAGCGCGTCGGTGTGGCCCAGCATGCGGGTCTCGCCGACTCCGGTGAGACCCTCGTCGGTGTGCACGAGGACGTAGGTCAGGTTTCGCCACGGCGTCCCGACCACGTGCGTGCTGATTCCCGTGATGCGCACGGTACTCCCTGCCCTCTGTAGCTCGTAGTTTGTTCGAAATTTCGTCGCTCGTTCGAAATGCTGGTCGCGACAGTAAGGACGACCCGGTCGGAGTGTCAATGGGTCGAACACACAACGGTCCGGAGCGGCCCCCGCGACCCGCGCCCCGGGAACGGTACGGGGTGATCCGGGGTCGGGTGAACACGGCGCGCGGCACCCGGATGTGAGCGGTGTCCTTGACGGGGGCGAGGGCGTCCAAGAGGCCCGCGGCGGGGGCGTGATGTCCGTTGCGTCCGTGGCGAGTTGGGGGCGGTGCGGCGATTTCCGGACGTGCTGGGGGTCCCGGGTTTCGGTCGCCGCCGGCCGGTCGGGGCGCCGGAATGCGGGCCCTGCCTGGCCGATCGGGCCGGACGGCGCGCCCGGAAGCGGACTCGCGGCGGCTCGCGTCAACGCGATCGGGCCAAAAGCCCGTTGCCCCGCAGGTCGGCGCGCCGGATCGTCGCCGTCGTGACCCGTGCCACCCGTCGCGTTACTCAAACGTGACCGCCCTCCCTGCTGCAACCCTCTTGACCGCCGGGAATTGTTAGCGCTCACAATGACCTCCGCAACGCACCACTCACCGCCCGACGACATCCAAGGAGGTACGAGCGCCGTGTCGGCTTTGCGTCAACTCGCCCTCCCCCCGGATGCCCTGGGACGTTCCGGACTCCCGGTATGAAACCGGCGGCGCGGGAGCGTGCTCCCGCCACACGGGTCTTATCGGCAGACGACCGCCAAGGAGGTGCGGCCGTGACACACTCGCAGCTGCGGCCGCCCACCATGGCCGACGTCGCCCGCCAGGCCGGGGTGTCCCACCAGACCGTCTCCCGTGTGCTGGGGGACCACCCCAACGTGCGGGACGAGACCCGGGCCAAGGTGCTCCGGGCGATCGAGGAGATGGGCTACCGCCGCAACTTCTCCGCACGGGCCCTGGCGACCAGGCGCACCCAGACCCTGGGCGTGGTGGCCTCCAACACCACGCTCTACGGCCCGGCCAGCACCCTGTTCGCACTGGAGGAGGCGGCGCGGGCCGAGGGGTACCTCGTCTCGACGGTCAGTCTGCGCGAACTGACCGTGGAGGCACTGTCCGAGGCCCTGGACCGTCTCAGCGAGGGCGGGGTGGAGGGAGTGATCGCCCTCGCCCCGCAGCGCTCGGCGGTCGCCGCCCTCAGCGAACTCCGCCACCCCTTCCCGGTGGTGGCGGTGGGCACCGGCTCCGGCGCGGAGATCCCGAGCGTCAACGTCGACCAGCACCTGGGCGCGCGGCTGGCCACCGGCCATCTGCTCGCCGCCGGTCACCGCAAGGTCTGGCACCTCGCCGGCCCCGAGTACTGGCAGGAGGCCGCCGACCGGACCGCCGGCTGGCGGGCCACCCTCGAGGAGGCGGGCGTCGAACCGCCGCAGCCGCTGCGGGGGGACTGGAGTCCGCTCTCGGGCTACCGGGCGGGCCAGGAACTGGCCGGCTGGGTGGGCCGCGGCCTGACCGCCGTCTTCGTCGCCAACGACCAGATGGCACTGGGGGTGTTGCGGGCCCTGCGCGAGGCGGGCGTACGGACCCCCCAGGACGTGGCGGTGGTCGGCTTCGACGACATCCCGGAGTCGGAGTTCTTCGCCCCGCCGCTCACCACCGTCCGACAGGACTTCGCCACGGTGGGCCAGCGGAGCATCGCCCTCCTGCTGGACCTCATCGAGGGCAGGGCCTCCACGGTCTCCCGGGTCGCCATCGAACCCCAGCTCGTCGTCCGTGCCAGCACCTTCCCGTACGTCCCCCTGGCGGGGGCAGCCCCGGGCTGACGCGGAACCGAACAACCGAACGTCATTCATCCATCAGCGTGGCCGACATTTCGAACAATGATCGACAGGTTGGACGCAGTGCGGCCGGTCCCTGAGTACCAACGGTCCGTCCCCGGACCGGCTCTTCAAAGGAGAAGAAACATGCTCAACAGACGGAACTTCCTGACCGCGGCGATCGG
The DNA here is from genome assembly GCF_033794485.1 of Streptomyces sp. MB09-02B. Classification (NCBI taxonomy): domain Bacteria; kingdom Bacillati; phylum Actinomycetota; class Actinomycetes; order Kitasatosporales; family Streptomycetaceae; genus Streptomyces; species Streptomyces sp. MB09-02B. The sequence continues at coordinate 5,536 of NZ_JARGEE010000190.1, read as the reverse complement.
CGTGGCGGCGGCGGGCACCCTGGCGGCCTGTGCCAAGGAGGACGAGGGCTCCAGCGGTAACGCCGGTTCCGGCGGCAGCAAGAAGATCACCCTCGGCTTCTCCCAGGTCGGCTCCGAGAGCGGCTGGCGCAGCGCCAACACCGACTCCGTGAAGTCGGCCGCCAAGGAGGCGGGCTACAACCTCAAGTTCTCCGACGCGCAGCAGAAGCAGGAGAACCAGATCTCCGCGATCCGCAGCTACATCGCGCAGAAGGTGGACGTCATCGCCTTCTCGCCGGTCGTCGTCACCGGCTGGGACGCCATCCTCAAGGAGGCCCAGGCCGCGAAGATCCCCGTCGTCCTGACCGACCGCTCCGTCGAGAGCGACGAGTCCCTGTTCGTCACCCTGGTCGGCTCCGACTTCACCGACGAGGGCCGCCGCGCCGCCAAGATCCTGGAGAAGGTCCTGGAGAAGGCCGGCCACAAGGGCAAGGTGAAGATCGCCCAGCTGGAGGGCACCACCGGTGCCGCCCCGGCGATCGAGCGCGCCAAGGGCTTCAAGGAGATCATGGACGCCGAGCACAAGGACGACTGGGAGATCGTCGTCAGCCAGACCGGTGACTTCACCCGCGCCGGCGGCAAGCAGGTCATGGCGGCCTTCCTGCAGTCCAACCCGGACATCAACGTCCTCTACGCGCACAACGACGACATGGGCCTCGGCGCCATCCAGGCCATCGAGGCGGCCGGCAAGAAGCCCGGCAAGGACATCCTCATCGTCACGGTCGACGGTGTGAAGGACGGCTTCATCGCGATGTCCGAAGGCAAGATCAACGCGATCGTCGAGTGCAACCCGCTGCTCGGCCCCCAGCTGATGGAGGTCGTGCAGAAGGTCAAGGACGGCGAGAAGGTCGAGCGCTGGATCAAGACCGAGGAGAGCGACTTCATGCAGGACCAGGCCAAGGACGCGCTCCCCACCCGTAAGTACTGACCCACCCGCCCCACCGGCAGGGAGCCTCCAGGGGAACCGGGCACGACCCGGTCCCGGAGGCTCCCCGCGGGCCTGAACCCATGTCAAGAGGAGCGCTGCTCATGGCAGAGCCGCGGCCCGTCCTGGAGATGACGGGCATAGTCAAGGAGTTTCCGGGGGTACGGGCTCTGTCGGGCGTCGACTTCCGGCTCTTCCCCGGCGAGATACACGCCCTGATGGGCGAGAACGGTGCGGGGAAGTCCACCCTCATCAAGGTGCTGACGGGGGTCTACTCCCTGGACGGCGGCACCGTCACCCTCGACGGGAAGTCCGTGCTGTTCGGCAGCCCGCTGCAGGCGCAGCAGGCCGGCATCAGCACGGTCTACCAGGAGGTCAACCTCTGCCCCAACCTCTCGGTGGCGGAGAACATCTTCATCGGACGCGAACCCACGCGCGGCGGCCGCATCCAGTGGAAGCGGATGCGCAAGGAGGCCGCGGAGCTCGTCGACCGGCTCGGCCTCGACATCGACGTGACCGCGCCCCTGTCCGCGTACCCGCTGGCCGTGCAGCAACTGGTCGCGATCGTACGGTCGGTGGGCACCGGCGACAGCGACGGCGAGGGCTCCGGCACCAAGGTGCTGGTCCTGGACGAGCCCACCTCCAGCCTCGACCGCGACGAGGTCCTCGAACTCTTCCGCCTGATGCGGCGGCTGCGGGACGAGGGCGTCGCCATCCTCTTCGTCTCCCACTTCCTGGACCAGATCTACGAGATCTGCGACCGGATGACGGTGCTGCGCAACGGCACCCTGGTCGGCGAGCACATGGTCCGCGACCTCGACCAGGTCGGGCTGATCGAGCTGATGATCGGCAAGGCCCTGGACCAGCTGGAGGAGCTCCACGAGCACCAGCTGCGCTCCGACGTCGGCGAGACCCTGGTCGCCGCCGAGGGCCTCGGCCGCACCGGCGGCATCGCCCCCTTCGACCTGGAGATCAAGAAGGGCGAGGTCGTCGGCCTCGCCGGACTGCTCGGCTCCGGCCGCACCGAACTCGCCCGGCTGCTCTTCGGCGCCGACCAGCCCGACAGCGGCAAGGTCACCGTGGGCGGCAAGCAGGTCTCGATGAGCGCCCCGAACGACGCCATCGGCGCCGGCGTCGCCTTCTGCTCGGAGAACCGCAAGGCCGAGGGCCTGGTCCCCGATCTGACGGTCCGGGAGAACATCATCCTGGCCCTCCAGGCCTCCCGCGGCTGGACCCGGCCCATCCCGGCGAGCCAGCGCGACGAACTGGTCGCCAAGTACATCAAGGCGCTGGACATCCGCCCCGCCAACCCGGAGGCCCGGGTCGGCCAGCTCAGCGGCGGCAACCAGCAGAAGGTGCTGCTCGCCCGCTGGCTGATCACCCAGCCGAAGCTGCTGATCCTGGACGAGCCGACGCGCGGCATCGACATCGGCGCGAAGGCGGAGATCCAGAAGCTGGTCGTCTCCCTCTCCGAGGACGGCATGTCCGTCCTCTACATCGCGGCCGAGCTGGAGGAGGTACTCCGCCTCAGCCACACCATCGGGGTCCTGCGCGACCGCAAGCTGGTGGCCCGGCTCACCAACGGGCCGGAGATCACCACCAGCAAGATCCTGGAGACCATCGCGAGCGGAGAACACCAGTGAGCACCCCATCCGCAGCCAGCACCTCCCGCTGGCGGGCGCTGACGCAGCACCACCTGTTCTGGCCGGTCGCGGTCCTGGTGGCCCTGCTGCTCGTCAACGTCCCCTTCACCCCGGACTTCTTCGCGATCAGGATGACGGACGGCCACCTCTACGGCAGCCTCGTCTCGATCGTGCTGTTCGGTTCGCCGCTGATCCTGGTCGCGGTCGGCATGACCCTGGTCATCGCCACCGGCGGCATCGACCTCTCCGTCGGCGCGGTCGTCGCCATCACCGGCGCCCTGACCTGTTCGTACATCAGCGACCAGGCCGACCAGAACGCGCTGGCCGGGGTCTTCCTGGCCATGGGCATCGGCCTGGTGGCCGCGGTCCTGTGCGGTCTGTGGAACGGCTTCCTGGTGGCCCGCATGGGCATCCAGCCGATCATCGCGACCCTGATCATCATGGTCGCCGGACGCGGTGTCGCCCAGCTGATCACCGACGGCCAGATCATCACCATCAACAGCGAGCCGTACAAGCTGATCGGCGGCGGCTACTGGCTGACGCTGCCCTTCTCCATCTTCGTGGTGGCCGCGGTCGTCGCCGTCACCGTCGCGCTGACCCGGAAGACCGCGCTCGGACTGCTCGTCGAGTCCGTCGGCGGCAACGCCGAGGCCAGCCGCCTGGTGGGTATCCGGTCCCGGCGCATCAAGATCATGGTCTATATGTTCTGCGCCCTCTGCGCGGGCATCGCCGGCCTGATGATCAGCTCCAACACCTCGGCCGCGGACGGCAACAACGCCGGTCTGTGGATCGAGCTGGACGCGATCCTCGCGGTGGTCATCGGCGGCACCTCGCTGCTCGGCGGCCGGTTCTCGATCGGCGGCACCGTGATCGGCGCCCTCGTGATCCAGACCCTGACCACCACGATCTACACCATCGGTGTGCCGACCCAGACCAACCTGGTCTTCAAGGCCGCCGTCGTCATCGTCGTCTGCCTGCTGCAGTCCCCGAAGTTCCGGGCCAAGGTCTTCGGCGCCAAGGGGCGCGGGAAGCCCGCCGCCCCGGCGGAGCCCGCCACCCCGGCCGACGCCGCCCCGAAGATGGAGGTGTCGCGATGAGCGCGACCACCAAGACCCGTACGGCCCCGGAAGGCCGTACGGCGTCCCAGGCGTCCGCGATCACCCGGCTGCTCGGCGACCGGCGGCTGCCGGTCCTGGTCACGGCCGCCCTGTTCCTCGCGATGTACGTCACCGGCCTCAGCCGGTACCAGAACTACGGGTTCGCCGAACCGCAGGTCTTCCTCAACCTGTTCATCGACAACGGCTACCTCCTGGTCGCCGCCGTCGGCGCCACCTTCGTCATCATGTCCGGCGGCATCGACCTGTCCGTGGGCTCGCTGATCGGCTTCACCACCATGTTCACGGCCTGGCTGGTGGAGCGTCAGGGACTGCCCCTGATCGTGGTCGTCCCGCTCGCCCTCGGTGTGGGCGCGTTCGGCGGCTTCCTCATGGGCTATGTGATCCACAACTTCGAGATCCAGCCGTTCATCGTGACCCTCGCCGGACTCTTCCTCTTCCGGGGCCTGTGCCTGGTCATCAGCAAGGAGTCCATCTCCATCAGCGACTCCACGGTCAGCAGCCTCGCCCAGACCCGGGTGCCGCTGGGGCTGGGAGACCTGTCGATCGGCGCCCTCGTGGCCCTGGCCGTCCTCGCCCTGGCCTTCTACGTGCTGCACTACACGCGCTTCGGACGCCGTGTGTACGCGATCGGCGGCAACGAGCAGTCGGCGCTGCTGATGGGGCTTCCGCTGGGCGGTACCAAGATCGCGGTCTACACGGTGAGCGGCTTCTGCTCGGCGCTGGCCGGCCTGCTGTTCATGCTGTACATCCAGTCCGGTGACCCGCTGCACGCCGTCGGCATGGAACTCGACGCCATCGCCGCGGTGGTCATCGGCGGCACCCTGCTGACGGGTGGCTCCGGCTACGTCATCGGCACCCTCTTCGGTGTCCTGGTGCTGGGCCTGATCAAGAGCATCATCCAGTTCGAGGGCACCCTCAGCTCCTGGTGGACGAAGATCGCCACCGGCGTGCTGCTCTGCGCGTTCATCCTGATCCAGCGGGCCATGACGGCCCGGAAACAGACCTGAACCGAGGAGTCCCCGGCCCGTCGGCCCCCGCGGTCCGTCGCACCCACCGTGCGGCGGACCGCTCGGCGTGCGCCGATCGCGGCGTATGGTCGGGGTTGACCGCAACTGGGCAAACCGGAAAGACCAGTTCCGCACACAACCTTCACGGGAGCCTCTAGGAACGCTCCCCGTGCGGAATCTAGTCTTCCCGCGTCATGGACTACTGCCACCCGTGCCGACGGCACCTCAACGGCGCCCTCGCCTGCCCGGGCTGCGGCACCCCCGTCGAAGAGCTGCGCGCGTACGCGGACGAAGCCGACGCGCACCCCGAGGAAGCCGAGGAGACCTCCCCGGCGCCCGAGGGCGAGCCCGGCCCCCGCGCCGCGCGCCGCCGGGCCGGCCGGGAGCGCGCGACGGGGACGCGCTCCAACCGCCGCGACCGCAAGGCCGCCGCCCACCGGCGGCGGCGCAAGCGCGTCCTGCTGATCGGCTCCGGGCTGCTGCTGGCCGTCGGCGCGCTGAGCCTGGCGGAGCTGGGCATGGAGTCCCCCGGATCCGGTCCGACGACCAACGCGGCCGACGACGAGCCCGCGGGCGGTGCCTCGGCCTCCCCCGACGGCGGTTCGGCCGAGCGGGACGGCACGACGGGGGGCTCCGGCGAGGACGCCTCCCCGTCCGCCTCGCCCTCCAAGTCGGCCTCGCCGTCCGCCTCCGCGTCGGAGAAGGACGACAAGGACAAGGCCAAGGACGAGGCCGAGCAGGAGAAGGAACGCGACTCCCAGTCCGCGGCCACGGGCTCCCGCCCCGACGCGTCCCCCTCCGCCC
>NZ_JARGEE010000018.1:0-45374 GCF_033794485.1 Streptomyces sp. MB09-02B | reverse complement strand
CGGCCTCGACGGCGGCCGAGTTGGGCTTGACGGTGATGACCGGGGTGCCCTTGGCGACACGGGACTTGGTGGTGAAGGAGGCGGCGAACACCGACTGCGTCGCGACCGGGCCCTCGTCGCCGGCCTCGAGGTCGACGGCGTCGGTGATGATGCCGGAGCCGATGCGCAGCGCGAGACGGGCGGCGATCTCCTTGCCCTCGGCGGAGGAGGGCACGAGGACGGCGGACGGGGAGACGGCGGCGACGGCGGCCTGCAGCGCGTCGACCTTCGGTACGACCAGGTAGTCGGCGTACTCGGCGACCTCGTGCGTGAGGACCCGGGTCGCGCCGTGCTCGGCGAGCGCGGCGGCGGTGTCACCCGCGCCGTTGCCGAGGGCGACGGCGACGGGCTCGCCGATACGGCGGGCCAGGGTCAGCAGCTCCAGGGTGGGCTTGCGGACGGCACCGTCCACGTGGTCGACGTAGACGAGAACTTCAGCCATGGGACAGCAACTCCTGTTGAATCAGATGAACTTCTGGCCTGCGAGGTACTCAGCGAGCTGCTTGCCGCCCTCGCCCTCGTCCTTGACGATCGTGCCTGCGGTACGTGCCGGGCGCTGGGCCGCGGAGTCGACAGCCGTCCAGGCGCCCTCCAGACCGACTTCTTCCGCCTCGATGTCCAGGTCGGACAGGTCCCAGGACTGAACCGGCTTCTTCTTCGCCGCCATGATGCCCTTGAAGGAGGGGTAACGCGCCTCGCCCGACTGGTCGGTGACCGAGACCACGGCTGGCAGGGAGGCCTGAAGCTGCTCGGAGGCGGCGTCGCCGTCGCGGCGGCCCTTGACCGTGCCGTCCTCGACGGAGATCTCGGAGAGCAGCGTGACCTGCGGCACGCTCAGGCGCTCCGCCAGCAGCGCCGGGACGACACCCATCGTGCCGTCGGTGGAGGCCATACCGGAGATCACCAGGTCGTAACCCGCCTTCTCGATCGCCTTCGCCAGCACCAGCGAGGTACCGATCGCGTCGGTGCCGTGCACATCGTCGTCCTCGACGTGGATCGCCTTGTCCGCGCCCATCGACAGCGCCTTGCGCAACGCGTCCTTGGCATCCTCGGGGCCGACGGTCAGGACAGTGACCTCGATGTCGTCGGCCGAGTTCTCCGAGATCTGCAACGCCTGCTCGACCGCGTACTCGTCCAGCTCGGAGAGCAGACCGTCCACGTCGTCACGGTCGACGGTCAGGTCATCGGCGAAGTGCCGGTCGCCGGTGGCGTCGGGCACGTACTTCACAGTGACAACGATCCTCAAACTCATCTGACTTTCCTTTCAGCCCTTTTCAACCGGAGTAGTCGTGGAAGCCCCGGCCTGTCTTCCTGCCGAGGAGACCGGCGTCCACCATGCGCAGCAGGAGGGGCGGCGCGGCGTGCAGCGGTTCCTTGTACTCCTCGTACATGGAGTCCGCGATCGCCTTGAGGGTGTCCAGGCCGATCAGGTCGGCCAGCCGCAGCGGGCCCAAGGGGTGGGCACAGCCCAGCACCATGCCGTCGTCGATGTCGTCCGCCGACGCGATGCCCGACTCCAGCATGCGGATGGCGGACAACAGGTAGGGCACCAGCAGGGAGTTGACAACGAAGCCCGCCCGGTCCTTGGCGTGGATGACCTGCTTGCCCAGGGATCGGCCGACGAACTCGGCCGCGCGGTCGAGGGTCTGGTCGCTGGTCAGCAGGGAGGGGACGAGTTCGACGAGGCCCAGGACCGGCACCGGGTTGAAGAAGTGCACGCCTATCACCTGCTGGGCGCGTCCGGTGGCAGTGCCGAGTTTCATGACGGGGATGGACGAGGTGTTGGAAGCGAGGATGGCGTCCGGTCGGACGACCACCTTGTCGAGTGCCGCGAAGATCTCCGTCTTCACCTGCTCGTCCTCGGCCGCCGCTTCGATCACGATGTCGCGGTCGGCGAGGTCGGCCAGGTCGGTGGTGAAACCGATCCGGCGGAGGGACGTGACGCTGTCCTGTGGGGCGAGCTTGCCGCTGCGTACCGCGCGCGCCAGGGACTTGGTGATTCTGTCGCGGCCTGCCGCCACCGCCTCGGGGCCGGTTTCCGCGACGAGTACGTCGAGGCCGGCGCGGGCGCAGACTTCGGCTATGCCGCTGCCCATGAGGCCCGCTCCGACGACGCCCACGCGATGGAAAGGCGGGGGAGTCGTGTTGTTCGGTGGGGCTCCGGACGAGGTGCCGGACGGTTGTGTGGGCATGAGGTACCTCTCCAACGTTTCTGGTGCGGCCGAGCTCAGCCCCGCAGCAGGTTGCGCTGCAGCTTGCCGGTGGCGGTGCGGGGCAAGTGGTCCCGGAGTTCGAGGCGGCGGGGGATCTTGTGGCGGGTGAGGGAGGCAGACAGGAACGTCTGGATGTCCTCCAGGGAGCAGTCCGCGCCGCCGGCCGGTACGACGACGGCGGTGACGACCTCTCCCCAGACGGGGTCGGGCGTTCCGACGACCGCCACCTCGTACACGGAGGGGCATGCCTCCAACGCCTCTTCCACCTCGGTCGGGTCGACGTTCTCCCCGCCGGTGATGATGGTGTCCTTGATCCTGCCGGCCACCACCAGGCGCCCTTCGGGGTCGAGGTAGCCCCGGTCGCCCCCGTGGAACCAGCCCTCGGCGTCGCGGATCGCCGCCGTCTCCTCCGGCAGGCCCAGGTATCCGGAGGCCACGCTGGGCCCGCGGACGACGATTTCTCCCGTCGTCCCGCGCGGCACGGGGCGGTTCTCGGGGTCGACGATCCGGATCTCCGTCAGCGGGGCGCAGAGTCCTGCCTCGCCGGAGCAACCCGGGCCGTCGCGGGGGTCGCGGTAGGTGACGCCGGCGGCGGTCTCGGTCAGGCCGTACGAGCTGAGGACCGGGATGCCGCGGCGGTGGAACGCCTCGGCGACCGACGCCGGTGCCGCCGCTCCCCCGCTGAGGATCCAGCGCAGCGAGGAAAGGTCGGCCGCGGCGAAGTACGGGTGCCGTGCGATCAGGGCGAGCATCGCCGGGACGGCGAAGGTCACGGTGACCCGGTGCTGCCGTACGGTCTTCAGGAAGCCGTCGACGCTGAAGGCGGGCTCCAGGACGACGGTTCCGCCCTTGGCCCAGGTGTAGGAGCCGACCCCGCTCAGCACCGCGATGTGGAAGACGGGTGTGGTGATCAGCGTGACGTCGTCACGGGCGAGGTCGAGGCCGAGGAGTCCGTTGACGCAGCTCCAGAAGATGTTGCCGTGGGTGAGGAGCACGCCCTTCGGCCGGCCGGAGGTGCCGGAGGTGTAGGCGATGACGGCGAGGTCCTCCTCCGCCACGGGTGCCGGGGTGTCGTCGGCGACGGGTTCGTCCACCGTGCGGGTCAGTGGGGCATGTCCGTCAGGTGGCTCCTCGTCCAGGCACAGGCGGGTGATGTCCGCCGGAACGGTGCCGTCGCCGGCCAGTTTGGTGGCGCAGGCGGCGTCCGTGACCAGGATGTCCGTTCCCGAGTCCGCCAGCAGGTAGGCGATCTCGGGGGGCGTGGCCGCCCCGTTGACCGGGACGAACACGCCTCCTAGGCGGGCCGTGGCGTACATCAGGACGAAGACCTCGGGGCGTGAGGCGCCCGCGTAGGCGACGACACTGTCGGGGCCGGCCCCGTGCAGGCGTAGCTGCCTCGCCGTGGTCACGATCCAGTCCCGCAGTTGCCCGTAGGTCCACGCGCGGTCCCCGAAGACCAGCGCCGTGCGGTCGGGGTGCGACTGGGCGCGGCGTTCCAGTAGATGGCCCAGGCGGAACATGGGTCGTGGGCGGGTGGGGCCGGTCATGTCAGCGCTCCTTTCTTCCTACGGTCCGTCAGGCGTCGGTCGTAGCCGGAGTGGCCGGCGCGTCCGGTGCGTCCGGCAGGTCTGGTGTGTCTGGCGTGTCTGCCTGGCGTCCGCGGATCAGGGCCACCGTGACCACCGCCGCCGCGACCGCGCACAGCCCGACGATCAGGTAGCCGAGCGAGTAGGCGCTGCCCAGGGCCTGGAAGGCGGTGTCCTTGAGCGGGTTGAACGGCACGGTGGAACCGTCGGGCAGGGTGACGGTCGACGGGACGGCGTTGGCGCCGAGCGGGCCGGAGTTGACGGCCGCGACCGCTCCCTCCACGGCTTCCTGTTGTCCCTCGGGAGCCGTCGCCGGCGAGGCGTTGAAGGTGTCCAGGGCCTGGCTGAGCTCCGGGTCGGAGGCGACCTCGTCGCTGATCTCGCGCGCAGCCCGGCTGAGGGCGATGGCGCCCACGACGGCGGGGCCGAGGGTGAACCCGAAGTCGCGCAGCAGGCTGGTCCAGCCGGCGGCCATGCCGGACAGGTTGTGGGGCACGGTGTTGATCACCACGGCGGTGACCGCGGACAGGACGAACGCCACGCCCGCGCCGGCCACGACGAGTGGGGCGATGAGCGGTGTGACGGACTGGTGGCCGATGGGTATCGACGCCATCCAGAAGTCGCCCGCCCCGATGAGCAGGAGGCCGCCGCCGAGGATCCACTTCGGGTCGTAGCGCTCGATGAGGCGGGAGGCGATGGGCACCTGGATCAGGGCCGAGACGCCGTTGAAGACGATGAACGCCAGAGACGCCTTGAGGGGGGTGAAGCCCTGGATGGCGGTGAGGCGGATGCTGGTCACGTAGCCGGTGCCGAGGTAGCAGAACATGCCGACGACCGTCACGATCGCGGCGACGGTGAAGTTGCGGTTGGCGAACAGACCGAGGTCCAGGAGCGGAGACGCCGAACGGCGCTCGGCCAGGACGAAGGCGACCATGAAGACGGCGGCGACGGTGAACCCGCCGATGACCTCGATGCTGCCCCAGCCGCTCGTGGGCCCCTGGATCACGGCGAAGAGCAGGGCGACGGCGGCGACGGCGATCGTGATCTGCCCCGGCCAGTCTAGGGAACGCCCCTCGGGCGACTTCGAGTCCTCGGCCAGGACGAAGGCGAGCACGGCCGAGACCGCGGCGAGTGCGACGACGAGGAGGAACGCCCACCGCCACCCGGAGTTGGGCCACGAGTTGTACTGCGACTGCGCGAGCAGGCCACAGGCCAGCGGGGACAGCACACTGCCCATCGACAGCGCGGCCGCCCAGACGGAGATGGAACGGGCCCGTGCGCGTGGTGTGTGGGTGCCCGCGGCGATCATGGCCAGGGTCGTCGGGATCACGGCCGCCGCGCCGATGCCGGCGAGGATCTGGCCGGTCCACAGCACGATCAGCCGGGTCATGTGGTCGGTCTCGGGGCCCGGCGTAGCCACGCAGACCACGAACCCGACCGCCACCAGCACCGAACCGCCGACGAGCAGCCGCCGCCGTCCGAACAGGTCGCCGAGCAGTCCGAAGGTCAGCTCCAGGACGGTGACGGGGACCAGGAAGGCGTCGGTGATCCAGGTCAGTTCCGATGCCGAGGTGTGGAAGTCCTGCTGGAACAGGCCGTTCAGGCCCGCGGGCACGGTGAGGGCGAACTGGGCCATGAAGACGCAGAGCGCTGCCGCGATGAGGGTGCCCCGCGCCAGGGTGTCGGTGGCGTGGACCTGTTCGCTCGACTGCTTCGCCATCGCCGTGCGGGCGGGCGGCCGGGAGCCGGCGCCGTTTCCGACGCCGGTGTCGGATCTGGCCATAGGGAGTTCCTTCCGAGGTGAACGCGTGTGAGGTGACCTGCCGGTGTGGGGGGCGGGGAGGAGTTTCGGGTCGTGCCGGTCAGCGCCCGGAGGTGGGCGAGATGATGAAGTTGCTGAACCCGCCGTGTCGCGAACCCACGTTGTTGATCGCGTCGTTGACCTCTTCGAGGGGGAAGACGTGGTGGCGCAGGGGGGACAGGTCGAGCGAGCCCGCTTCGGCCATGTCGGCCATGTCCTGTCCCTCGCCGGGCGTGAACCAGACCGATCCGCGGACGCTCTGGTCCATGTCCATCATTCGGTGCAGATCGAGGGGCACTTCTCCCGCTACGGCGCCGACGTTGACGGCGATGCCTCCCCTGGCCAGTGCGCGCACGCCCTGCTGGAGGGTTTCGTGCGGTGCGCCGGGGCCGAGGGCGTCGATGTAGGCGTCCACTCCGGCCCCGCCGGTCTCCGCCGCGATCCACTCGTCCACGGGGCCGTCGTGCAGGGAGTGCAGTCGCAGCCGTCCCGGGGCCAGTTTGTCGATCTCGGCCAGCAGTTCGCGGTCGCGGCCGGTGCCGTACAGGGTCGTGATGCCGAGCGCCGGGGCCAGCAGGGCCGCGCCGATGCCGAGGGTGCCGGTGATGCCGTTGACCAGGACGCTGCGCCCGGGTCCGGCGGCGGCCTTGCGGAGCGCCGAGTACATGGTGCCCAGGTAGCCGAAGCGTGCCGCGGCCTCGAAGGGCAGGGAGTCGGGGATGCGGACGAGAGCGGAGGCGGGCGCGATCATCTTCTCCGCGAGGCCGCCCTGGTAGCGGTCGAGCAGACGGACCGAGGTGGCCGAGAAGCCGAAGTAGCCGGCGAAGGCGTAGCTCGCGCAGTGCACGGTCCGGCCGCTACGGCATGCCCGGCAGGCGCCGCACGTGCGGCCCGGGTTGACGTACACCCGGTCCCCCACCTCGACGCCCTCGACGCCGTCACCGACTTCCTCGACGACTCCGGCGGGGTCGAGCCCGAACACGGCCGGCAGGGGCGGCAGCGGGTTGAGCGGGAACCAAGTGGTCCAGTTCTGGAGGATGTTGGCGAGGTTCGGTACGATGTTCACGGCGTGCACGGCCACCCGGACGTCGCCGGGGCCCGGTACCGGAACGAGAATCCGCTCGATCTTCATCGGCTCACCGACGTGGTGCATTCGCGCTGCGCGCATGGTCGAGGTCATGGCTTCTCCTCACATGGGGCGGAGTTGTTTCCGGGTACGGCAGGGCCGGGCACGGGGTGATGGGTGTCAAAGGCCGCTGCCGCCGCGGTCTTCCGGTGGCTCCACGGGTCCGGTGAGCGAGCGTCTCGGTGTCTCACCGAACGTCAGGCCCACGGTGGGTTGTTACTCGTACGGGCTGGTGAGCGGCCCGGCGACGGTGCGTCAGCCTCCGCGTCCCGGGATCGTCCCGCCGACCCCGATGACGGTGGTGCGGCGCCGCGCGGGGCCGGCCTCACCGCCGCCCGGTCAGCGGTAGGCGGCGAGTCCCGTGACGGACTCGCCGACGACCAGGGCGTGGATCTCCTCGGTGCCCTCGTAGGTGAGCACCGTCTCCAGGTTGTTGGCGTGCCGCAGCACCGGGTACTCCGTGGTGATGCCGTTCGCGCCGAGCACGGTACGGGCGGACCGGGCGATGTCGAGGGCGGCGCGGACGTTGGCGAGCTTGCCGAGACTGACGTGCTCGGGACGCAGTTGCCCGGCGTCCTTGAGCTTGCTCAGGCGCAGGGCCAGCAGCTGGGCGTGCACGAGGTCGACCTGCATGCGGGCAAGCTTGCCCTGGGTGAACTGGAAGCCGCCGATGGGCCGGCCGAACTGCTCACGGGTGGTCGAGTAGTCCAGGGCCGACAGGTAGCAGGTGCGGGCCGCGCCGACGACACCGCACAGGATTCCGAAGCGGGCCTCGGACAGGCACGACAGCGGACCGCGCAGTCCGGTGACGCCCGGGAGCACCGCGTCGGCGGGCAGCCGCACGTCCTCCAGGTGGAGTTCCGCGGTGACGGACGCGCGCAGGGAGAGCTTGCTGTGGATCTCGCTGGTGGTGAAGCCGGGGGTGTCCTTGGGGACGAGGAAGCCGCGGATGCCTTCCTCGGTGCGGGCCCAGACGACGGCGATGTCGGCGATCGAGCCGTTGGTGATCCACATCTTGGTGCCGTTGAGGACCCAGTCGTCGCCGTCGCGCTTGGCGACCGTACGCATGCCGCCCGGGTCGGAGCCCTGGTCGGGTTCGGTGAGCCCGAAGCAGCCGATCGCCTCGCCGGAGGCGAGCTTCGGCAGCCATTGCTGCTTCTGCTCCTCCGAGCCGTAGCGGTGGATCGGGAACATCACCAGGGAGCCCTGTACGGAGACGAAGCTGCGCAGCCCCGAGTCGGCGGACTCCAGTTCGCGGCAGGCCACACCGTAGGCGGCGGCGCTCGCGCCGGCGCAGCCGTAGCCCTCCAGGTGCATGCCGAGAAGACCCAACTTGCCTATTTCGGGGGTGAGTTCATCGGTCGGAAAGGTGCCCGACTCGAACCAGCCGGCCACGTGGTCGGTCACACGGTCGCGGACGAAGGCGGCGACGGTGTCGCGGATGAGTCGTTCGTCGTCGTCGAGTTGGCTGTCCAGGTCGAGGGCGTCGACGGGGTTGAGGTGGGGCATCAGGAGTTCCTCCGGGCACCGATGAGAACGAAGAGCATGGTTGCGGGTGAGGTGGAGCGGTTGCGCCAGGCGTGACGGGTGCCGTTCTGCACGACGACGTCGCCCGGGGCGAGGGTGACCTCGTTACCGGCGTCGAGTTCGAGGACGATCTCGCCCTCCAGCAGAACGCCGTAGTCGACGGTGTCGGTGGTGTGCATGCCGGGGGCGTCCGGCTCGAACAGCTCGGCCAGGCCGGGACTGTTGCGCAGGCGTTCGGCGACGGCGGCGGCCGGGTCGAAGCCCTCGCTCCGGTAGACCGTGTCCGGCGGGATGACCAGATGGAGCACGCGGGTGGCGCCGGGCTCGGGAACGTAGGAGGTGACGGCGGGCGTCGGGTCGGTGCCGGCGAAGGGCACGGCGGGCTGGGCCGGGGTGGCCCAGACGAGGGACGAGACGAAGCCCGGGGTGTGCTGGAGTGCGTTGGTGCGGGGCGGTTGACCGTCCTGGACGACGGCGGCTTTCCCGTCCGCCGCCAGGCCTGTGACGATTCTCCGGGGCATGGTGCGGCTCCTCGGATGGGGAGGTGCGGGGTGGGGTGCTCGCAGAGGGCGAAGCTGTGCGTATGGCGAAGCGTGCGTATGGCGAAGCGGCAGATCGCGATGCGGCGGACGCGGCTCGTGGGAATCCGGGCTGGCCGGACTCGGCGAGGGGCGGACCTTGGACAGGCCGTATCGCTCGAACTGCTGGAGATGTGGAACGACTGCTTCATCGCCGGACTGCCGGTGGGGTGGCGGCTCACTGCCGCGAGGAGTGGCAGCGGTGCGGCGTTGTGCACCACGGGGGTGTGGTGGTGCTGTGCCTTCGCCGGCCGGAGCCGGCCGGCGAACGGCTAGGCCGGGTGCTCCTGGTTGACCAGTCGGCCGAGCAGGGACACGAGTTGGGAGATCTCGTCGTCGTCGAGGACGGCCGTCCAGGCCGTCTCCCGGGGGGTCTGCCCTGCGATGGCCTTGTGCAGCAGGGCCAGACCGGCCGGCGTCAGCGAGACACGGACGACCCGGCGGTCGTCGCTCTCCCTGCGCCGCTCGACGAGTCCGCGGTCCTCAAGGGTGTTGAGGGCGCTGGAGACACTCGACCGGGAGGTGCCCGAGATACGGGCGATCTCCCGCTGCTCCAGATCACCGAAGATCCACAGCGTGTTCATGATCCGGAACCCGGCCCAGGTCATCCCGAGGGGCCGGTGCACGGTGCCCTCGAAGTCCTGGACCAGCCGGGCCACCAGCCGGGTGAGGTGGGTGACCAGTTCGACTCCCCGGATCTGGCGCTCGCTGTGCCCCAGTTCCTCGTGGTGCGCCCGTACCTTGGCGGCGAACTCACGGGAGCGCGGATGGTGGACGGCGTCACCGCGGATCTCGGACAAGAACAGGGCTCCCTTCGGACAACGAACGCCGGCGGGCGTCAGCGGCTGATCGGATTGCGCATCGTACCGACGCCCGAGACCTCGGTCGTCAGTGTCATACCCGGCTCCAGGTACAGCCTCGGCGTGCGCCGGACCCCGCAGCCGGCCGGGGTTCCGGTGAAGACCAGGTCGCCCGGCTCCAGGGTGACGTACCGGGACAGCCAGGAGACCAGCTCGGGAACGCTGAAGATCAGGTCCGAGGTCCGGCCGCGCTGCACCTCCAGGTCGTCGACCCAGCCCGCGACCTCGATGTCGTTCGGGTCGTCGTACTCGTCGACGGTCGCCATCAGCGGCCCGCACGGGCTGAAGGTGTCGTAGGACTTCGCGAGGCTGAACTGGTTCAGCGGCTTGCGCCACTGCTCCTTGCGGTCGGTGACGTCCTGACCGGCGGTCACGCCCGCGATGCCCACCCACACGTCGGCCGGCTCCACGGAGCGCATGGTCCGCCCGATCACCACCACGACCTCGGCCTCGAAGTCGACCTTGTCGACACCTACGGGCACGGACACCGGCTCGTACGCGCCGGCCAGCGAGCTGGTGAACTTGGCGAAGATTCCGGGCTGTTCGGGGATGGGCATGTTCGACTCCTCGGCGTGACCGCGGTAGTTGAGCGCCACTCCCAGGATCTTCCCGGCTCGCGGAGAGACCGGGCCGAGCTGCTTCTCGTCGTAAGCGATCAGGTCGGCGTCGGTCGCCGCCTGTGCGAGGCGACGCAGTTCGGCGTGGTTGGCGAGGTCGTACAGCACGGCGGGGTCGGGGCCGAGCGCCCCGTTGCTGGCCTTCTCCACATCGAGGGCGCGGTCGCCGACGACGATGGTGGCCCGGCCGGCGAGGTTGGCGAGCTTCATTCGAATGTCTCCTTGGGACGGTAGGGGTGGTCAGGACACCGTCGGCGCGGGCAGCGGGAGCTCCTCGCGCAGCGCGGCGATGTCCGGTTCGGGCTGGATGCGGAAGACGTTGATCGCCATGGCCACGGTCTGGTACTGGCCGGCCGTGTACACGAGATCGATGAGCTGCTCGGTGGTGAGGTGCTCGCGCAGCTCCCGCCACACGACGTCGTCGAGATCGGCTCTCTCGAACAGCTGGTCGGTCGCGGCGAGCAGAGTGCGCTCGGCGCCGCCGAAACCGGGATCGCCGGGTCGGCCGAGGGCGCGGATCTCGTCGTCGGACACTCCGGCCCGACGGGCGATGACGACGTGCTGCAACCACTCGTACTCGGCCTGGGCGAGCCAGGCGATCCGCAGGATCACCAGCTCGCGCCACCTCACGGGCAAGGTGTTCTTGCCCAGGACGTGGTTGCCGAAGACCAGGAAGCGGCGCAGCGCGTCCGGGTGGGCGGCCAGGGTCGCCCAGATGGCGTAGATGTCGCCCTCACCGTTGCGGTAGGGCCGCAGGGCTTCGAGTGCCTTTTCCGGGATGTCCTTCTCGTCGACCGGAGGCAGGCGCGGCTCACTTACAGGCATGTCATTGGCCCTTCAGGGGTGACCGGCTTTGGTGCACGGCAGCGACCATAGATAGATAGAACGCTGATAGTCAACAGGTTTACATTTACCGAATCAGTCTGTATGAATTTTGACGATCAGAGATCGAACGATCGGATCCTGTCGGCGCCCGACACTCCTCGCGGCGCCACGAGCAGGCCCACACATCGACCATGGGAGGTCTCGGTGAGCATTCGCAGCCTGGGATACCTCGGCATCGGCACCCCCGACCCCGACGGCTGGGTCGCCTACGCCAACGACGTCATCGGCACCATGCCCGTTGGACCGCCTGGCTCGCCGCAGGCGCGGCTGCTGCGGCTGGACGAGCATCCGTACCGGTTCCGTATCGAGAGCGCCGAGTCCGGGGGTGTCACCCATATCGGCTGGGAGGTCGGCGATCCGCGCGGCCTGGAGCAGTTGGCCCTGCGCCTGACCACCCACGGGGTGGATGTCCACGAGGGCTCGTCCGAGGAGTGCGCCGACCGTCAGGTCGACCGCCTGCTGTGGTTCGAGGGTCCCTGCTCGGTGCGCACCGAGCTGTTCACCGGACGGCATCTGGCGACCGCCCCCTTCGTCTCGCCGCTCGGCGTGACGTTCATGACCGGCGACCAGGGGATGGGGCACGTCGTCCTGAAGTCGCCCCGCGCGATGGAGGCGGTCGACTTCTACCGGGACGTCATGGGCTTCCGGCTCAGCGATGTGACCCACCTGCCCCTGGGCGGAACCTTCTACTTCATGGGCTGCAACCCGCGCCACCACAGCATCGCCTTCGTCGAGTCCCGCAAGCGCGAAGGCACGCACCACATCCTGTGCGAGGTGTCGGACATGGACGCCGTGGGCCGCGCCCACGACCGGGCCCGCACCCACAAGGTCCCGCTCATGGCGACGCTCGGCCGGCACTCCAACGACCTGATGTTCTCCTTCTACATGCGCTCCCCCGCCGGCTTCGGCATCGAAGTCGGCGCCGAGGGACGGCGGGTGGACGACGAGACCTGGGTGAGCCGCGTCTACCACTCGGACATCTGGGGCCACCACCCCGTCAACGACGGCGACGACGCGTACGCCGGAACGGAAAGGACGGCCCGATGAACCTGCTGCCGAGCTATGTACAGGACCGGTGGTACACCCCGACCGGGGACGGAACACCGGTGTACGACGCGGTCACCGGCGGCGAGATCGCCCGGGCCTCCTCCGCGGGCGTCGACATGGCGGCCGCGCTGCACCACGCCCGCACCGTGGGCGGACCGGCGCTGCGCGCGCTCTCCTTCCACCAGCGCGCGGGGCTGCTCGCGGACCTCGCCGCCCACCTGCGCGGACACCGCGAGGAGTTGTACGCGCTCTCCGCCCGGACGGGTGCGACGCTGTACGACTCGAAGTTCGACATCGACGGCGGCATCAACGTGCTGCGTCACTACGCCGACCGGGGTGCGCGCGAACTGCCGGGCGGTGGCGAGGGGTTGGTCTACGCCGAGGGCCCGCAGGAGTCCCTGAGCCGGGACGGCAGCTTCCTCGGCGGGCACATTCTCACGCCTTTGCGGGGTGCGGCGGTGCAGATCAACGCGTACAACTTCCCCGTCTGGGCACCGCTGGAGAAGCTGGCCCCGGCCGTGCTGGCCGGCGTACCCAGCCTGATCAAGCCTGCCACCCCGACCTGCGTGCTGACCAGCCGCCTGATCGAACTGATCGTGGAATCCCGTCTGCTGCCCCCCGGCAGCCTGCAGTACGTCTGCGGCGGCGCCGGCGACCTGCTCGACCACCTCACCGAACAGGACCTGGTGTCCTTCACCGGCTCGGCGGCCACGGCGGAACGGCTGCGGACACATCCGGCGGTCGTACGCCAGGCCGTACGGTTCAACGCCGAGGCGGACTCCGTCAACTGCTCGGTGCTCGGCCCGGACGCCATCCCCGGCACTCCCGAATTCGACCTGTATGTCGACCAGTTGGTCACCGAGATGACCGTGAAGGCGGGACAGAAGTGCACGGCCATCCGCCGTGCCTTCGTTCCCGTGGACCTGATGGACGCGGTCGGTGAGGCCGCGGCCGCCCGGCTGGCGGAGGTCGTCGTGGGCAACCCGGCCGACCCGACCGTGCGCATGGGAGCCCTGGCCGGGCTCGCGCAGCGCGAGGAGGTACGCCGCTGTGTGAAGGCGCTCCTCGACTCCGCGCGCCTCGTCTTCGGGCACCCCGACCGGGTGGACGTGAGGGGTGCCGACGCCGAACGGGGCGCGTTCCTCTCCCCGTTGCTGCTGCGCTGCGACGACCCGGGCGCCTCCGCGCCGCACGAGGTGGAGGCGTTCGGCCCGGTCAGCACGCTCATCCCCTACACGTCGGCGGAGCACGTGTCCTTCCTGGCCTCTCTGGGTCGGGGCAGCCTCGCGGGGTCCGTCGTCACCGGCGACGCGGCCTTCGCGCGAGAAGTGGTGCTGGGGGCCGCCCCCTGGCACGGCAGGCTCCTGGTCCTCGACACCGAGTCCGCCAAGGCGTCCACGGGCCACGGCTCCCCGCTGCCCGCCCTGATCCACGGTGGCCCCGGACGGGCCGGCGGCGGCGAGGAGATGGGCGGCATCCGCGGCGTCCTGCACCACATGCAGCGCACCGCGGTTCAGGGCAGCCCGCGCATGCTGGCGGCACTCACCGGACGCATGGCCGAGGAGCTGTGAAGCGCGGGAGAGCCCGCCTCTGAAACCCCGTGGGACGGCCCTACCCCTGCCTCCCACGGACAGGCGGCCGGGCCGGCGCCACGACGGGATGTCCCTCGCCGCACACCTGGAGACATCCTGGCCGGCCCGGCCGCCGGGCAGCCCGCTACGAGCCGCAGCAGGAACTTTTCAGAGCTGACGGGGCTCGGCGGGCGCCAACTCCTGCTCGGCCCACAGGCATTTGCCCTCCTCCAGATAACGGGCGCCCCACCGGCTGCAGAGTGCGGCCACCAGAAACAGCCCTCTGCCTCCCTCGTCCATGTACGTGACACGCCGGATACGCGGGGTCGCGAGGCTGCCGTCGTACACCTCGCAGACAAGCGACCGGCTGCGGAGCAGGCGGAGGCGCAAGGGGCCCTTTGCATGCCGGACCGCGTTGCCGACCAGCTCGCTCACGACGATCTCGGTGGTGGCTTCGAGGTCGCCCAGATGCCATACGGCCAGCTGCCGACGCACGTGTGCGCGGGCCTCGGCCGCAGCTCGGGCATCTTCGGGCAGGGGCCACGACACGACGTCCTCGGCTGGGGTCCGATGCGTGTGGGCGACCAGCAGCGCCGCGTCGTCGTCCGTTCGAGCTCCATCGTGCAGCAGCCGTTGGGTGATCAGACCGCAGACAGTGTCGATCCGTTCGTGTCCGCCGTCATGTCCTTCCGCAACGGAAACAGGGGTCTCGGCAACGGCGGAAACGGCCGTCTCCATGAGCCGCGCGGTCTCGTCGTCGATGTCCTGACCGACCGGCCGGATGAGTCCGTCGGTGTAGAACAGCAGCAGGCTCTCCTCGGGCAGGCGCAGCTTCCCGGTTTCGAAAGGAGGTTCCGCCACGCCCAGCGGCGGATTGGCCGGGATGTCAGGCCACCGCGGCGTTCCGTCGGAAGTCAGCACGAGGGGAGGGGGGTGGCCGGCCCGGCAGAAGGTGCAGACCCGGCTGACGGGGTCGTACACCGCGTACAGGCATGTGGCGAATTGGTCGTCGCCGAGGTCGGCGACGAGGTCGTTGAGTTTCCCGAGGATCTCCTCCGGTGCGAGTTCGAGGCCGGCCAGGGTGTGGACCGCCGTCCGGAGCCGCCCCATGGTGACGGCTTCGGTGATGCCGTGACCCATGACGTCGCCGATGACCATGGCGACCCGGTCCGCGGACAGAGGGATCACGTCGTACCAGTCACCACCCACCGCCGCGCCCCGACCGGCGGGCAGATAGCGGGCGGCAGCGGTGACCGCAGGCAGCGACGGCAGCGACCTGGGCAGGAGTCCGCGCTGAAGTGACTGGGCGCGGCCGTGCTCCGCGTCGTACAGGCGGGCTCTCCCCAGGGCCTGAGCGACCAGACCGCTGAGTGCCGTCAGCAGCGTCCGTTCCGCCTCCCCGAAACCTCGTGGCTCGGAGAAGGCGATGACACAGGTGCCGATCGGATGTCCCGCCGCGATGAGGGGCAGGAACGCCCACGCCTGCTTGCCCGACAGCGGAGTCATGTGGCCCAATTCAGGATAGAGCCGGAGGAACTCGGCCTCGGACTCCACGAACACGGGGGTGCGCCGACGCAGGACGTCCGCGACCGTGGTGTTTGACTCCAGCGAGATGCCGTCGAGAAAGCGGTCCAAGAAGTCGGATGCGTAGCCGACGGATCCGACAACGTGCAGTCGACGGCCCTCGATCGCCTCGATGACGAGCCCGTCCGCCCCGAGCGGCGGCAGCACATGCTCGGCGGCCGCCTGGACGACGTCCTTGGCCGTGAGTGCTTCGGCCAAGGCGGAGGTCAGGTCACCCATCCGGGCGGTGCGCTCGACCGCTGCGCGGTCCGCGGCGGGGACCACGGGTGCTCGCGGTGGACCGCCTCCGCCCTCGGCGGGGTCCGCTGCCCTGTTGTTCACAGGTTCGCCTCCCGCCGGAGCCCGGAGCACGGGGAACCGCCGTAGCCGCTGGGCAGCCCACGCCGCCACCGCTTCCAGGAAAGAGCGTCGAGCGGCGTCCGGTTCGCCCCTCTCCATCAGGAACAGGGAAATCGCGCCCAGCGGCCCCTCGGGACCGAGCAGCGGAACGGCGATCATGCCAGCGGCTCCGAGATCCTCGCGGGCCCTCTCCGCCCAGTGGGTCGCGGCGTCCCGCATAGCACGCGCCGGAGCCGAGTCACCACTGTCCGGAAGCCGCAGCCACACCTGTGTGACGCTGCCGGGCAGGCCGGCAGCGGCGACAAGCCGCAGCTCGTCGTCCCCCTCACGGCGAAGGTGAACCAGCCCCCCAAGCGCCCCAAGCGCGGCCGTCGCCTGTTGCAGCGCGAGCCTCATCACCTCGGGTTCGGGCAGAGCGTCGCCCTGGCGCCTCCAGCAGCCGCAGTCGCACCGCTCCCGGAGTCACAGACGCACCGCCGTCCACGTGCTCTGCCATCGCACCGCCTGCCCATGGCCAAGACCGCATTTCATGTCAGTGCGGACAAGTCGCCTGATCCGACGATAGCCCAGAGGGGAATGAGGCGACAGAGACACATGAGTCGGACGTCATCACGCAAAGCAGCCACTATCGGCAGAGCGATCGCCGCGACAAGCGCCACGCGCGCAGGACGATCAGAGTCCTCACGCGCCGCCCGTCAGCGACTCCGCCCTCATCTCCGCCACGGCCGCACCAGGAAGACCAGGCACAGCGCGGCACAGATCAACGAACCGAGCATGATGGCCGCCATCGGCATGGCGCTGGCGGTGCCGAATGCACCGACGAGCGGCGACGCGAGAGCGCCGAACAGGAACTGGATCCCGCCGAGCAGCGCGGACGCGGCTCCGGACGCCTCCCGTCCGAGGGACTGGCCCAGGCTCATGCTGGCCGGGAAGATGCCGCCGATACCGAAGGCGGCGAAGAAGAGGGTGACCCAGGTGCCGGCCAGGCTGCCGCCGACCGTGGCCAGCAGGAGCACCTGGACCAGTACGGCGACCAGCGCGACCGCCACCGACGCGCTCAGCAACGTCCCCATCGTCAGTCGCCGCGAGAGCACGCCGAACACCGCACCTGCGAGCAGCATGCCGCACGCGTTCACCGCGAAGATCAGACTGTAGAGCCCGGCGGAGGTGTCGTACACCTCCTGGAAGACGAAGCTGGAGCCGGCGATGCAGGCGAAAAGTGCGGCTGCCGCGAACGCGAGGGTGAGCACGCTGCCGAGGAAGGCGCGCCGGCCGAGCAGCCGTCCCATGGCGTGGAAGGTGCTGGCGACCCCGCCCGCGTGGCGCCGCTCCGGCGGGAGGGATTCGGGGACTCCGGGCAGGACCGCCAGGAAGAGCAGGGCCCCGAAGATCGCGAGCATCACGAAGGTGGCCCGCCAGCCCCCGACGGACAGCAGGCCACGCCGATCACTGGTGCCGCGACCGGCGCCACACTCAGCACCATGGTCAACAGCGAGAAGTAGCGCGGCAGTTCGGGACCATGGAAGCGGTCGGTGAGGACCGCGCGGGCCAGCACCATGCCCGCGGCACCCGCGACGCCCTCAAGGAAGCGCGCAGCGACCAGCATCTCGATGGTCGGGGCGGAGGCGCACACCAGCGACAGCACGGCGAACAGCGCCGTGCCGGAGACCAGCAGCCGTCGGCGTCCGAGGCCGTCACTGAGCGGGCCGATGAGCAGTTGGCCGATGACCAGCCCGGCCAGGAAGGACGTCATGGACAACTGCACGGCGGAGTCGCTCGCGTGCAGCGTGCGACCCATCTCCGGGAAGCCGGGGACGTACATGTCGGTGGCGAGCGGCGCGAGCGCGGTCAGTGCGCCGAGCAGCACGATCAGCACACCAACCCGTCCGGGCGGGGCGGTGATTGCGGGTGTCCGGGTCACCGGTTCGGAAGTCGTGGTGGGTACCATGAACTGCACGGTAAACCATTTGTCTACTGGTTAACAATTGGGATCAACAATGACTTCGCCGCCGACCCCCGAGGACTTCCGCGCCATGTGGACAGCAGCACGCCCCGATCTCGACACGTCCCCCATGGACGTCGTGCGCCCGATCAAGCGCATCGAGGCACTGCTGACCACCGCCGTGGAGCCGCTGTACGAGGGTGCCCCCCTGACCGCACCGGAGCTCGACGCCCTGGTGCAACTGCGGCACGCGGAAGGCCCGGTGATCGCCCGTCGGCTCGCCGAGACCCTCGGCTGCTCCCGCGCGGCCGTCAGCAAGACACTGGCCAAGCTGGAGAAGCGCGGCTTCGTCGAGCGCCGCCCGAGCCCCGCGGACCGCCGCGCCGCCCTCGTCACCGTCACGCCGGCGGGATGCGACGCGATCGACGAGATGTTCCCTCGCCAGCTGGCGGCGGAGGTCGAGTTGCTCGAGGGCCTCGGCGACGACCGCGACCGGGTGGTCGATGCCCTGAACCTGCTGGAACTGGTCCTGCAGCAGAAGGTGAAGCGGCCGCGCGCCTGACCCCCTGCGAACCGGGCGTCGGTGACCAACTCCCCGCGCCGGGACGGCTTCCGCCGCCCCACCGCACGTTGCGGCGGCCTGAGAGCAGGCCGCACAGAATGATCATGCGGTGGTGCGGAGCCGCTCGACGTCGTCGAGGACCTTGCCTGCGGCGAGAGGACCGGCAGCGCTGCTCCACACGTCTCCGTCGACCACGTCGACGTTCCCGGCCTTCACCGCCCTCAGACGGGCGAAGGCCGGCTGCGCCTCGGCTGCGGCCAGGGCCCTCTCGCCGTCGGCGGTGAGGGTGGTGAGGTAGATACGGTCGGCGTCGATCTTGCCCAGGTTCTCGAGACTCAGCGGGTCGGTGTGCGGCTTGCCGGTGAAGTCCGCGGCGGGAGAGGGCCGGTCGCCGGTCGACTTCAGCAGGCGGCCCGGCATCAGCGCGGAGGACAGGATCACCGGACCGCTGGGCATCCAGCGGATGACGACCGCCGTTTCGCCGCCTTCGGCAGAGCGGCGGCCGGCGATGCCCTCGGCGCGCCGCTCGATGCCGGCGAGGAGCCCCTCCCCCTCGGCCTCCTTGCCGAGCGCGGCGGCGACGGAACGGGTCTCGCTCTCCCAGTCGCCGAAGCGGGCGGGTTCGGGCACGACCGTCGGCGCGATCGCCCTGAGCGCGTCGTACTGCTCCCGGGGCGTGCCGGACGCGGCGAGGATGAGGTCGGGCCGCGCCGCGGCGACGGCTTCGAGGTTGATCTCCGCGACCGTGCCGACCAGGGAGATGTCCGGAACCTCAGCGGCCAGGTAGGCGGACACGGAGTCACCGCCCCGGCTGGACAGCGTGCCGACCGGTTGGACGCCCAGGGCGAGGGCGCTGTCCAGCGCGGTGTCTCCCAGTGCGACGACCTTTCTCGGAGCGGTCGGCACCTCGACGGTCCCGTATGCCGTGCGTACGGAGGCCGACGACGCGCCCTCACGATCCGCCGAGGCCGGGGCCGGCGATCCGGAGACACATGCGGTGAGCAGGGCGAGAGGGACTGCGGCGGCAAGGGCGGAGACGAACCGGCGGCGCGGCATCGAAGGCAGTGGACGACGCACGATGACTCCCAGTGAGTGAGGAGAGCAGATGAGACCTCTGAACCGGCGGGGCAGCCAGAGGAGCAATGAACGGAGGGGCAATCGGAGAGGTATTAGATAAACCTCTGTGACAGAGGTATGGTTCGGCTAACCTAAGCACATGCGCCCCGTTCGGCGCGAGAGCCGTCGGAGGTCAGCCACGTGCTCGTCGGAAGACACGAGCGGTCCACCAGCAGCGCTGCCGCACCTGGGGGCCGAACCCTCAGTCGCCGTAGGCGGACGGGCCGCCGCACCACCACGGTCGGCATCGCCGTACCGCTCGCCCTCCTCGCACTCAGCGCCCTCGCGTCCTTGCTGATCGGCAGCGGCGAGGTGGGCCCCGTCCGCTCCTGGCGGGAGGTGAGCGGCGGTTCGGGGGACCCGGAGGCGGCCTTCGCCGTGTGGCACCTGCGCCGGCCCCGCACACTCGTGGCCGTGACCGTCGGCGCGGCGCTGGGCACGGCCGGAGCGGTGCTGCAGGCGGCCGCGCGCAATCCACTCGCCGAGCCGGGCCTGCTCGGTGTCAGCGCCGGCGCGTCCACGGGCGTCGTTCTCGTCATCGCGCTGGGCGGCGGCGTGGCCACGCTCGGCCCGTACGCCGCCGTGCTCGGTGCCCTGCTCGGCTGTCTCGCCGCGGTCGGGGCGGCGCGGCTGCGGGGCGTCGGCGACGACCCGCTGCGGCTCGTCCTGGCCGGTGCCGCGCTCAGCGGCCTGCTGGGGTCGCTGACCTCCGTGCTGCTGTTGATGGACAGCCGCACCGCCGACGAGGTGCGGTTCTGGACGGTCGGAGGGGTTGCCGGGCGGGACCTCGCCATGTTGGCCGATGTGGCTCCCGCGCTGCTGCTCGGCGGACTGCTCCTGCTGCTGGTGGCCCGCCCGCTCTCCGCAATGGCCCTCGGGGAGCGGGTGGCCGCAGGGCTCGGCCACCGGCCGCGCCGCACCCGCCTGACCGCCGTCGTGGCAGTGGCTCTGCTGGTGGGTGGCGCCACCGCGATCGCCGGGCCGATCGGCTTCGTGGGCCTCGTGGTCCCCTTCGCCGCAAGGGCGCTGGTCGGACCGGACCTGCGCCGGGTACTCGTCCCTTCCCTGCTGCTGGGGCCGGTCGTCGTCCTGGCCGCCGATGTCGTCTCACGGCTGTTGGTACGCCCGTACGAGATGCCGCTCGGCGTGGTCACCGCCCTGATCGGCGCTCCCGTGCTCGTCGCCGTGGTGCGCTCCCGACGGGTGCCGACGCTGTGACCACGACCACCGCCCCGGCCCTGCGGTCCCCGTCGGGCACCCTGCTGCTGCGCGTCGGCTGTATGTCCGTACTGGTGCGCCTGCGGGCGGCCCTCGGGTGCGCCGTGCTCGCCGGGGCGGTCCTCCTCGCTGTCACGGCCGCCCTCGCCGTCGGCACCGTACCCATGAACCCGCTACGCTCCCTGCCCGCGCTGGCCGGCGCCGGTGACCCGGCCGACGTGCTCGTCGTGCAGCGACTGCGGACGCCGCGACTGGTCGCCGGGCTGTTCGTCGGCGCCGCACTCGGCGTCTCCGGGTGCCTGATGCAGACCCTCGCGCGCAACCGGCTCGCCACCCCCGGCACGGTAGGTATCGACGACGGCGCCACGGCCTTCGCGGTCGCCTCCGTCGTGGGCGCGTCCACCTCCCTCGCCCCCTCCGCGATGGCCCTCACCGGAGCGGCCACCGCCGCGGCGCTGGCTCTCGGCCTCGCGGGCGGGGCGGGCACCTCCGGCTATCGCTTCGTCGTCGTGGGGCTCGGGGTGGGCGCGGTGCTCGGCTCGATCACCAGCCTGTTGCTGGTCCGTGCGCCGATCGATGCCGCGAACGCCGCGTTCCCGTGGGCGGTCGGCACCCTCAACGCACGCCCCCCAACTCCGGTGGCCCTGCTCGGTTACGGCCTCGCCGGGTGCCTGCCCCTCGCGCTGCTGGCGGGACGGCGGCTCACCGTGCTGCGCCTGAGCGACTCTGTGGCGGCCGGACTCGGAGTGTGGGTCCGTGCGGTACGGCTCGCCGCGCTCGCGGTCGCGGTCGTGTGCGCCGGGCTCGCGGTCGCCGTCGGCGGACCGCTGGGAATGGCCGCGCTGCTCGCCCCCGAAGCCGCCCGCCGCGTCTGCGGTCCGCACGGCGTTCCCGTCCTCGGCAGCGCACTGGCCGGAGCGACGCTCGTCCTTCTCGCCGACACCGCCGGACGCACGTTGGCCGCACCCGTCGAAGTCCCGGCCGGGCTCGTCACGGCCGTCATCGGCGGCCCCTACCTGCTCTGGCTCCTGCTCGCATCGCGCCCCCGGAGGCTGCCATGACCCGCCCCGCCACTCCGTCCCCGGATGCCGCGACGGCCCTGCCCCTGCCCCTACCGAACACGCCCTCACATCCGACCTCAGCGCAGGCGGCCGCTGCTCCGCCCGAGGTGAAACCCAGGGCGCCCGCAAGGAACGGCACCGCTTCCCTCGTGACGGCGACGTCGGCGACCGCGGCCACCCCGTCGGCCGTACTACGCGCCGACGACCTCTCCCTCGCCCACGGACAGGCGATCGCCGTGAACGCCGTGCGGCTCGCTCTCCCACTCGGCCGCCTGACCGCCGTCGTCGGCCCGAACGGCTGCGGCAAGAGCACGCTCCTGGCCGGGTTGAGCCGACTGCACCGGCCTGCGGGTGGCACGGTATCGCTCGACGGTCGGGACCTGGCGCGGCTGCCCGCCCGGGAGGCCGCCCGCCGTGTCGGCCTGCTCCCCCAGTCGGCCCTTGCCCCGGACGGACTGACCGTCGCCGACCTGGTCCGCTTCGGCCGACAACCACACCAGGGCCTGCTGCGTCAGTGGTCGCCGCAGGACCAGCAGGCCGTCGACCGGGCGCTCGGCGCCACCGACATGAAGGCCCTGGCCGGCCGCCCCCTGGAAACCCTGTCCGGAGGACAGCGGCAACGCGCCTGGATCGCCATGACCGTCGCCCAGGAGACGGCCGTCATGCTCCTCGACGAGCCCACGTCCGCACTGGATCTCGGCCACCAACTCGAAGTCCTCGAACTGCTCCGGGAACTGGCCGCCGCCGGCCGGACGGTCGTGATCGTCGTGCACGACCTCATGCTGGCCTGCCGCTACGCGGACCATCTCGTCGCCATGAAAGCCGGACGCGTGGTCGCGGAAGGCGCCCCGCGAGAGATCGTCACACCCGAGCTGATCCGCCGCCTCTACGGCGTGGAGGCCGACGTACTGCGCGACCCCGGCTCCGACCGCCCGCTGGTCGTGCCCCGGGGGCTCGCTCCATGAGCGGGCTCACCACCTCGGTCGCCCTCCCGTTCCCCGTCACCCCCGTCGGCTTCGTCAAGGACGTCCAGCAGCCGGCGCAGCGCGGGCATCGCCCTTTCGAGCGCCCGGCGGTCGGCCTCGTCAAGGAGCAGCAGCGCCGTCGACAGCACCTCGTCCCCGGCCGCCACCCAGGCCTTCAGACGGGCCACCGCCTCCTCGGTCAGGTACAGCCGCGCGGCCCGCCGGTCCGAACGGTCACGAGCACGCCTGAGCAGCCCGGCGCGCACCAGGTCGCCCACGATGGTCGACACCGTGTTCGGCACCAACTGCAGCCGCTCGGCCACCGCCCGCGTCCCGATACCCGGATGTGCCTCGACCGTGCGCAGCACCTCGATCTGCGCATCGGGCAGCCGCTCCTGCGAGACCTGCCGTCGCACGGCCCGCCGGGCGACCCGGGACACGGCCCCGAGCAACGGCAGCTGCCGTACCAGCCCCAGCACCTCCGTCCCTTCCCGCCCCGACCCGGTCACCGGCCCCCCCGACGGCCTGGCCACGACATGGCGGCAGGCACACCAAGACACCAACGGACAGGAAGAACCACATGACCACGCACAAGACGACTCTACGGTCCAACGCCGACGTATCCACCCCACGGGGCGAGCGCTGGCGCAAGCAGCTCGCCTCCCACCTCGGCCGCAGGTGTGAGGTGGTGCACGACGACGACACGATCACCCTGCTCCTCGCAGGCGGTGCCTGTGCCATGACGTACGACGACACGGCCCTGCACCTCGCCGCCACAGGCCCGGACGAGGGCGCCCTGTCCCAGGTCCGGCATGTCATCGCCGTACACCTCGAACGATTCGCCGCCGACGAAGGGCTCCACGTCGTCTGGGACCGTGCTTGACCAGTCCCCACGCCGACAACCGCGGCCACCCCCAAATCAGCCCAAGATCCGGACCAACCCAGGGCCAGCGGTCCCGGCGGAATCTCGACCGAACCCATATCCGCAGGCCAGCAGGTTGCTTCTGGCAAGAGTCCTGCCACAGCTACCCAAAGACAGCCAGACCGTGGACTCGCTCGGCAGCACCCATTGGGCCTCCCACGAGTTAAGCCGCCCTCCTGAGGCCGGTCTAAGCGCTGTCGGCGGCACCCGGAGACGGGTCGCTCGCCCGCCACCGACGAGTCAGCGATTTTCGCAGGTCAACGGGCCCTCCCTCGTGGCTTCAGGGGCGTCGGTGGCAGCTCTGGTGCCGGCAGCGGGTCCCCGTTGTACCCCTTCACCTCCCCGAACCTCGACCCTTCCATCCAATCCTGACGGGCCTGTGCGATTTCTTCCTGCGACCGTCCGATCCAGTTCCAGAACATGATCAGTTCCTCCTCGAAGGGCTCGCCGCCGAGGAGCATCAGGGAGGCGTGTGTGTCGGTGCGCAGGGGGAGTTCGGTGCGGCCGCAGCCGAGGTAGAGCATGGAGCCGGGGAGGACGGGGACGCCGTCGACGTGGGCCTCGCCGGACATGGACAGGACCGCGTACTCGAAGTCGGGTTCGAGGGGCAGGCGTAGGTCGGCGCCCGGTGCGAGGGTGAGGTCCGCGCCGACGATCGGGGTGAACGTCGTACCCGGCGAGGTCGCGCCGTCCAGGCTGCCGAGGATGAGGGTCGCGCTCAGGCCGGCCGCCGTGACGACGGGCAGCTCCGCGTGGTGCTCGAAGCGCGGGTCGGTGTGCCGGTCGCTGTCCGGCAGTGCCACCCACAGTTGGGCACCGTGCAGGAAGCGGGCGTGCGACTTCGGGCTCTCCTCGGAGTGGCTGATCGCCCGGCCGGAGGTCATCAGGCCCAACTCGCGCGGGCGGATGGTCTGGAGGCTGCCCGTGGAGTCGCGGTGCAGTACCTCGCCCTGGTGCAGCCAACTGACCGTCTGCAGACCCATGTGCGGGTGTGGCGGCACCTGCATGCCGGGCTCGTCGGCGATGTCGTCGGGACCGTAGTGATCGACGAAGGCCCAGGCGCCCACCATGCGGCGGCCCAGGTTCGGCAGCAGTCGCCGCACCTCGGTGGACTCGCCGAGCTTCACCCTGCGGGGGCTGAGGAGTTCACGGACCGGCTCGGCCACGACGAAGCCCCGGCCGCCGCACACCGCGGGCACCGCTTCGCGATCAAGATTGCTCATGTCTCACAACTTAGCCCCGCCCAAGGTGACGCGTGGAGTACGTGGCCCTCCATGGCAATATAGTAGCCATGGCTACAGTAGCCATGTACGGTATTTGGCATGAGCTCGGTCATCGAGGGCGCCACGCCCGGTTTTCTCGTCTGGCGGCTGTCCATGAAGTGGCGGGTCGCCGTCGACCGCGCGGTCGCGCCGCTGGGGCTGACGCACGCGCAGTACGCGCTGGTGGCGTCGTTGCACGGCATGCACCGGGACGGGCTGCGGCCCAGTCAGCGGCAGCTCGCGGACCACACCGGCCTGGAGGCCCTGTACGTCTCCAAGCTGGCCCGCGCCCTGGAGACCGCCGGACTTCTCAAACGTGCCCGGGGCCCCCGCGACCCCCGTGCCGTGCAGCTGACGCTCACCGAGCAGGGGCACGAGGTCACCCGGCGCGCGATCGAGGTCGTACAGGGGCTGATGGGGCAGCTGCTGGAGCCGCTCGGCGGTCTCGACGGCGCCCGCACCCGGGAGTTCGCCCGCGAGCTGACCACCCTGCTCGACGTGCCGCTCGACGTACCGCCCCACGTACCGCTCGTCCCGTCCGCCGAACAGGAACACGAGAAGGAGCAACCATGACCACCACCACGCCCGTCCTGAACTCCCGGGTCATCGGCCTCGCCCACTACGCCGCCCGCGCGGTCCTGGAGAAGGTGCTGGCCGGGCACGGTCTGACGTTCCAGCAGTCGGTGGCCCTCCGGGTCGTCGCGGTCGCCGACGGACCCGTCGACCGGGAGGGGGTCGTGGACCAGGTCGTCGACTCGCTCAAGGTCGAGAAGGCCGACATACGGTCCGTGGTCGAGGAGTTGGTCGCCGCGCGGCTGGTGGAGGCGGACCCGGCGCGGCCGTCCCGACTCAGGATCACGGATGCCGGGCGGGACGCCTACAGCGGGTCCACCGCCGAGGTCGCACCCGTCTCCGCCCGGATCTACGCCGGCATCCCGGACGAGGAGCTGGCCGCCGCCGGTCGCGCGCTGACACTCATCACCGAGCGGGCCGACGCGGAGCTGGCCGCGTTGAGATAGGGCATGAAAGAGGGCATGAAGTAGGGGCATCCCCCAGCGGACGCGCCGGAGCGGGCCGACCCCGGCACCCGCCGGCCCGCCACAGCCCCGGTGACCACGCCCCGCGCTACTTCGCCTCCACCTTGCCGCCGTACGACCGCTTGCCGCGCCGATGGGCGATCTCGCCCAGGACGACGTCCACCGCGATGAACACCGCCAGCGGGATGCCGAGCAGGGGCACGAAGTAGCCGAGGACGGCGATGACGGCGAGCGCGGGGACCAGGATCTGGGGCGGCACGTGCTGCCATGCGCCGCGCGGGATCGGGCGTCCGAAGGACGAGGCGCGGCCGCGCTGCCACCACATGCGGTAGCCCCAGACGATCAGCATGACGAGGGAGGCCGCCAGGGCGATCAGGAGGAGCTGGTTGGCGAGGCCGAACAGGACGCCGGTGTGGGCGTCGATGCCCCAGCGGGACAGCTTGGCGAGGATCGGGAAGTCGGCGAACCGGAGGGTGTCGGTGACCTCGGCGGTCGCCGGGTCCACGGCCACCGCGTCCTGCTTGGTGGGCCAGCTGCGCTGGACCTGCTTGACCACGTACGTGGAGGTCGCGTCGGCGGGCGGCACGATCTCCACCGGGTCGCCGAGGCCCTCGGCCCGCGCGGCGGCCAGGATCTTGTCCAGGTCGCCCTCCGCGGCCGCCCCTTCGCCCGTCGAGCCGCCCCCGTGGGCGCCGTGGTCGCCCGCCGCGGCGGAGATCGCCGGGGTCGCCTGGTGGAGTTCGGTGCGCAGGACCTCGATGTTGGCGCCCGCGTACGTGGACCAGGTCAGACCGGTCGCCGAGAGGAAGAAGAACCCGAGGGCCGCCCAGACGCCGACCGTTCCGTGCAGGCCCAGGGTGCGGCGGCGGCCGGAGGTGCCGCGCACCTTGCGCTGGGCGCGGCGGCGGGCGAACCACAGCACCAGACCGCCGCCCGAGATGACCCACAGCCAGCTGGCGGCGAGTTCGCTGTAGAGGCGGCCGGTCTCGCCGAGCTGGAGGTTGGCGTGGAACTTGTCGATCCAGGTCCGCACCGGCAGCGCACCCGTGGAGCCGTACTGCTCCAGCGCCCCGCGCACCTCCGCCGTGTACGGGTCGACGAACACCGCGAGGGTGTTGGTCTCGTCGATGCCCTCGACGCCCGTCAGCATCACCCTGGTCGTCGCGTCGTCCTCCGGCGAGGGGCGCACGGCGGAGATGGTGCCCTCAGGGTGCGCCTTGCGGGCGGCGGCCACCTGTTCGGAGATCGGCAGCTTCTCGTCGCCGGTCTTCGCGACGGTCATCTGGTCCGCGTAGACGATCCTCTCGACCGTGAACGAGGCGGCGTACAGGCCGCCGGTCACCGCGGCGACCAGCAGGAACGGGGCGACGAGGACGCCCGCGTAGAAGTGCAGCCGCAGGACGAGCGGCCGGAGCGAGGCCCAGCCCCTCGTCGAGCCCTCCGGCTTGGCGAGGGGTTTCTGGGGCTCGTCCGTCTCGGTCGAGGGGGCGATGGTCATCGGCGGGTGCTCCGGGATGCGGGGACGTCGTGGCGGTTCAGTAGTCGGGGCGTGCGCGCTCCGAGTTCCCGGCGCCTCCTGTGATGCGGGTCACACCCTCCCGGGTCGACGCCGCGCCGAGGGCGGCCGCCCCGCGAGAGCCGCCTCGCGTCGCGCGTACCCGGTTGGCATCCTGGCCCGATGGCTTCCGAACGTGATCGCACCGAGTCCCGCCCCTTGAGCGACCGGGTCGAGGAACTCCTCGCCCACGAGGGGCCGCTGCCGATCGTCGCCGCGGGCGACCCGGTGCTGCGCCGCACCGCCGAGCCCTTCGACGGCCAGCTGGAGCCGGGTCTCCTGGCCCGCTTCGTCGCCGCGCTGCGCGCCACCATGCACGCGGCCCCGGGCGTCGGTCTCGCCGCGCCCCAGGTCGGCGTCCCCCTGCGCCTCGCGGTGATCGAGGACCCCGCGCCGGTTCCGGAGGAGGTACGGCTGGCCCGGGGCCGGGTGCCGCAGCCGTTCCGCGTCCTGGTCAATCCGGCGTACGAGGCGGTCGGGCCGTACCGTGACGCGTTCTACGAGGGCTGTCTGAGCGTGCCGGGCTGGCAGGCCGTGGTGGCCCGGCACGCCAAGGTGCGGCTACGGACGCTCGACGAGCACGGGCGGGCCGTGGACGAGGAGTTCGCGGGGTGGCCCGCCCGGATCGTCCAGCACGAGACGGACCACCTGAACGGCACTCTCTACCTCGACCACGCCGAACCGCGGTCCCTCTCCTCGAACCAGGCGATGGCCGACCGCTGGAACGACCCGACCCCGGCCAGGGCCGCGCGGGAGCTGGGCTTCCTCCTGCCCGACTGACGCGGCTCGGCGACGGCCGGTTCAGCCCCGGTACGCCTCCAGCAGCCGCAGCCACACCTCGCTGATCGTCGGGTACGAGGGGACCGCGTGCCAGAGGCGGCTGATCGGGACCTCTCCGGCGACGGCGACGGTGGCGGAGTGGATCAGCTCGCCGACGGCGGGGCCGACGAAGGTGACGCCGCGCAGGATCTCGCGGTCCAGGTCGACGACGATGCGGGCGCGGCCCCGGTAGCCGTCGGCGTACAGACCCGCGCCCGCGACGGACGAGAACTCGACGTCGACCGCGCGGACGCGGTGTCCGGCCTGTTCCGCCTCGGCGAGGGAGAGGCCGACGGCGGCGGCCTCGGGGTCCGTGAAGACGACCTGGGGGACGGCGGCGTGGTCGGCGGTGGCCGCGTGGGCGCCCCACGGGTCGCTCTCCAGGAGCGGGACGCCGGCCGCGCGGGCGGCGATGGCGGCCCCGGCGATTCGGGCCTGGTACTTGCCCTGGTGGGTGAGGAGCGCCCGGTGGTTGACGTCGCCGACCGCGTACAGCCAGTCGCTGCCCGTCACCCGGAGGCTGTCGTCGACGGGCAGCCAGGAGCCGGGTTCCAGGCCGACCGTGTCGAGGCCGATGTCGTCGGTGCGCGGGGCGCGTCCGGTGGCGAAGAGGATCTCGTCGGCCTCCAGGCGGTCGCCGGCGTCGGTGAGGGCCACCACGGTCCCGTTCTCGCGGGAGACCGCCGTCACCGAGGTGCCGGTGCGGACGTCCGCACCGGCCTCGGTGAGCGCCTCGGCGACCAGTTCGCCGGCGAAGGGCTCCATCCGGGGCAGCAGGCCCTTGCCGCGGACGAGGACGGTGACCTCGGAGCCCAGGGACCGCCAGGCGGTGGCCATCTCGACGGCGACGACACCGCCGCCGACGACGATCAGCCGGCCGGGGACCTCCTGCGCGCTGGTGGCCTCGCGGCTGGTCCAGGGGCGGACCTGCGCGAGCCCGGGCAGGTCGGGCAGGAGGGCACGGCTGCCGGTGGAAACGACCACCGCGCGCCGGGCGGTGAGGACATGGCGGCCACCGTCGGGGGCGTCCACGACCACGCGGCGGGGCCCGGCCAGGCGTCCGTGCCCCCGGTACAGGGTCGCTCCGATGCTCTCCAGCCAGCCGACCTGGCCGTCGTCCTTCCAGTGGGCGGTCTCGTAGTCGCGGTGGGCGAGCACCTCGGCGGCGTCCAGCGGGCCGTCGACCAGCCCGCGCAGACCGGGGACGCGGCGGGCGTCGGCGCGGGCGATCGCGGGGCGCAGCAGGGCCTTGCTGGGCATGCACGCCCAGTACGAGCATTCGCCGCCCACCAGTTCGCTCTCCACGATCGCGGTGGAGAGTCCGGCGGCGCGGGTGCGGTCGGCGACGTTCTCCCCCACGGGTCCGGCACCGAGCACCACGACGTCGTACTCGATCGCCGTCGCTTCAGCCGCGCTCTCGGTGGTTCCGGTGATTTCCGTATCCGTCATGGGGCCAGTCTGGTTGGTGGTGTGCGCCGTGGCCACACGGGTACGCGCGCGGAATACGCCCCCGTGGGGTGGCGTTGTCGAGAGCGGCTCGCCCGAGTACCCAGAGAGACCAGGAAGAGGGATGCACGCCATGAGCAGCACCGTGGAGCTCACCAAGGAGAACTTCGACCAGACGGTCACCGACAACGAGTTCGTCCTGATCGACTTCTGGGCGTCCTGGTGCGGGCCGTGCCGGCAGTTCGCCCCGGTCTACGAGAAGGCCGCGGACGACAACCCCGACCTGGTGTTCGGCAAGGTCGACACCGAGGCCCAGCCGGAGCTGGCCCAGGCCTTCGGCATCCAGTCGATCCCGACGCTGATGATCGTCCGTGACCAGGTCGCCGTGTTCGCGCAGCCGGGCGCGCTGCCGGAGGCCGCGCTGACCGACGTCATCGGGCAGGCCCGCAGGCTGGACATGGACGAGGTCCGCAAGGCCGTCGCCGAGCAGCAGGCACAGGTCGAACAGAACGGTCAGTGAGCCGGACCCGTCGACTCGGCGTTCAGCTCGACTCGCGGTGGACGATCCTCGCGGCCAGCACGTCGTGTGTCGTGGGGATCGTGGCGGGGTCGCGCACCACGCGGTCGACCAGTTCGGCGAGGTCGCGTCCGGACGGCAGCTCCAGGTGGACGGTGCTCAGGCGCGGCCGCAGCAGCCTCCCGATCATCAGGTCGTCGGCCCCGACCACGGCCGTCTCGTCGGGGATGCCGATGCCCTCGTCCTGAAGGGCCCGCATCAGCAGCATCGCGTACTCGTCGTTGTACGCGAACACCGCGTCCAGGCCCAGGGAACGCCAGTCACGGGCGAGCCGGGCCGCGGCCGCCTCGTCGTACGCGAGCGGCAGCTCGGTGACCGTCGCCTCGGTGCCCTGCACCGCGCGTCGTACGCCGGCGAGGCGGGGCAGGGAGAAGACCCCGAAGCCGGGCTCCTCGGGAACGACGACCCCGATCCGGCGGCGGCCGCGCTCGACCAGGTGCCGTCCCGCGCTGTGGCCGACGCCCGCGTGGTCCAGGATCAACGCGTGGGCGCCCTCGACGGGTTCGGGGGTGAGGGTGACGACGGCCTTGGCTCCGGAGCGCTTGAGAACGGCCACGCCCTGCGGGCCGATACCCACACCGGGCACGATCACGGCGACCGGGCGCAGTTCGGCCCAGGCGCGGGCGGCGTCGTCGCCGCGCAGGCCGATGCCGCCGTGCTGCACGACGGTGTAGTCGAGCCGGCTCAGGGCCCACTGGATCTCGTTGATGAACTGGCTGTAGAGCGGGCCGATGGGCACGTTCGGGGTGGGCATGAGGACCAGGCGGCTGTGGCCGGCGCGCAGGCTGCGGGCCGCCGCGTGGGGGACGTAGCCGAGTTCCTTGGCCGCCTCGTGGACCCGGCGGCGGGTGGGTTCGCTGATACGGACCGCGCTGGTGTTGTTCAGGACGTAGCTGACCGTCGCGCGTGAGACACCCGCGAGTCGAGCCACGTCGGCGCTCGTGGGCACGGATCGCTGCAGGGGCGAGGGCGGGGCGGGCTCTTTCGGTATCTGCACCATGAGGACGGCATCCTTGCAGAAGCGGTGAAGGTCGTTCCGGCCGGGGGCGTACCGGCCATGCGGGAGCTCGGGGTCGGGCCACCGATCTTTGTGGCAGGGCAGTTTGGCGAATGTGTTCGAAATCTGTGCAACCCGGCAGCCATTTCGCGCCATCTCCACAAGGGCGGGCCGAGGGGCACCCCGCACAGACGTACGACGTGTCGGCCTGCGTGCGCGACGGGTCACGCCGTGCCTGGCCAAGGGCGTACGACCGGTGTGCGGCCGTGCACTTGGGCGCCTCTTCCCCGTCCGGTCCCCGGTCGCCGGTGTGGGTTTCCTGTGACGATGATGCCCGAAAGCTATGGCGTGAACTATGTGTTGGCTGTGGGGGCGACGCCGCTTCGGCCTGCCCACGGCAGCCCGCCGAACGGCGGGAGCCGAACCCCCACCCGGCGTGCGGGACTTGGAGTGGGCGGCGGCGGACCGGCCCTGGACGGCGGCCACGGCCCACGCGGTCACCACGACGGCTGGTCCGCGGGCCGCGGCCGGTCTGCAGTCCGCGGCCGATCTCGGGGTGGGGCCGATCTCGGGCTCGATCTCGGGGTCGACTTCGGGGTGCGGACCCGCTGATCACGCCGACGAGGGCCTCGGCGTGGATCAGCCGGTCCTGGAGGGTGGAGTACCGGCGCGGCGCCCGCCCCTCCTCCTCGCACGAATCGCCGCCCCCGTCAGCGAAGTCGTCCTCCCCGTACCACCGTGGCCGCGCGGACGTTACCGTTCGGTAGAAAGTCCTGCTTCCGGAGGTGTTCCGTATGGGTGTGGACCGTGCGCCGGGTCTCGTGGAGTGTGCTCGGGCGCTGGCCGCCGGGGAGGTGACGTCGCGGACGCTGGCAGAGGCGGCGCTGGCGCGGATCGAGGCGAGCCAGGGGACCGTGAACGCGTTCCGGCGGGTGCGCGCCGAGGCGGCGCTCGTGGAGGCGGAGGCGGCGGACAGGGAGTTGGCGGCGGGCGGGCGGCGGCCGTTGCTCGGCGTCCCGGTGGCCGTGAAGGACGACATGGACGTGGCGGGGGAACCGACCGCGTTCGGCTGCCAGGGCGAGTTCCCCTCGCTGCCGGAGGACGGCGAGGCCGTACGGCGGCTGCGCGCGGCCGGGGCGATCGTCGTCGGCAAGACCAACACCTGCGAGCTGGGGCAGTGGCCGTTCACCGAGGGGCCGGCCTTCGGCGCCACCCGGAACCCCTGGCACCCGGACCACACCCCGGGCGGCTCCTCCGGTGGCTCGGCGGCGGCCGTGGCCGCCGGACTCGTACCGGCCGCGCTGGGCTCGGACGGCGCGGGCTCGGTCCGCATCCCGGCCTCCTGGACCCACCTCGTCGGCATCAAGCCCCAGCGGGGCCGCATCTCAACCTGGCCGCACGCGGAGTCCTTCCAGGGCATCACCGTCAACGGCACCCTCGCCCGCACGGTCGCCGACGCCGCGCTCCTCCTCGACGCGGCGAGCGGCAACCACGAGGGCGACCTGCACCGGCCGACCGCGGTCAACGCCTCCGAGGCCGTCGGGAGGGACCCGGGCCGGCTCAGGATCGCCCTGTCGCTGAAGCCGCCGTTCACCGCGGTGCCCGCGCGGCTCGACGCGCGGGTGGAGAAGCGGGTGCGGGCGGTGGCGGAGCGCCTCGCCGCGCTCGGGCACGTGGTGGAGGAGGCGGAACCCCGGTACGGGCAGATCGGACTGACGTTCGTCCCGCGCGCCACCGCCGGTATCGCCGAACGGGTCGGCGCCATCACCGAGCAGGGCCTCCTCGACCGCCGCACCCTCGATGCCGCCCGCCTCGGCCGGCTGCTCGGCGGGGCGCCCCTGCGGCTGGCCCGCCGCGCGGAGGTCACGCTGCACCGGCGGATCGGCGCGCTCTTCTCGTCGTACGACGTGCTGCTGGCGCCGACGACCGCCGCACCCCCGCCCCGTGTCGGGTCCATGCTGAACCTCGGCGGACTCGGCACCGACCGCGCGATGATCGCGGCCTGCCCGTACGCCTGGCCGTGGAACGTGCTGGGCTGGCCCGGGGTGAACGTCCCGGCGGGGTTCGTGGACGGCGGGCTGCCGGTGGGCGCGCAGTTGCTCGGCCCCGCGAACAGCGAGCCTCTCCTGCTGTCGCTGGCCGCGCAGTTGGAGGCGGACCAGCGCTGGCACGAGAGGTGGCCGCCGGAGCACACCACCGCGAACTCGCCCGCCGTGTGAGCGGGTTCGGAGCACGGGGCATGCCCCGTAGGCTGTGACCATGGACGAAGCGTCGATGGTCGGTCTGATGGGACGGGTGACCGGTGCGGTCGGTCCCGGGCTCGTCGGCGAGGTGATCGTCCGGGTGCGGGGCGGCGCCGAGCATTTCCTCGCCTACCCCGCCTCCGCGAAGGACCGGATCGAACCGGGGACCCTGGTGATGGTGATCGAGTACCTGCCGCCGCGCACCGTGTATGTGTCTGCGGCGTACGACAGTTGACGGTCCGTGAGATGCTCGGGCCGCGCTCTGTCGGCTTTCGGGAACCGGTTGGCATCAGGACTGCAACAACGGTCTCCCGGTACCTGTACCCCCGCTGCACCACGCGGGACACTCCCGACGTTCGGTGCCGAAAGGGCACCTGGCCGAGGGGGGTGTGCCGATGTTCATCGGCATCATCGCGGGGGCGACCGCAGCGGTGGCTCTGGTACTGATCGCTCTGTTCAAGCTCATGTGGCGTGTCGCCGAACCGAACGAGGCTCTGATCATCTCGGGCTCCAAGCACAAGATGGAGGGCCTGACGGAAGGCATGAACTTCCGTATCGTCACCGGGCGCGGCACGCTCGTGCTCCCCGGTGTGCAGGCGGTGCGCAAGCTGTCGCTCGACCTCAACCAGACCGAGCTGGCCGTGGAGTGCGTGACCTTCCAAGGCATTCCGCTGAAGATCCGGGGCGTGGTGATCTTCAAGGTGGGCGACGACTTCGTGTCCATCGCCAACGCCGCGCGCCGCTTCCTCGGCCAGCAGAAACGGGTCTCGGAACGGGTGCACAACGTGTTCGCCGGTCATCTCCGGTCCATCGTGGGCGGGTTGACGGTCGAGGACATGATCCGCGACCGCGAGAAACTGACCGGCCAGACGCGGGCCGCGTGCGGGACTGAGATGGAGAAACTGGGTCTGATCGTCGACTCGCTGCAGATCCACGAGATCGAGGACCCGACCGGCTACATCAAGAACCTGGCCATGCCGCACGCGGCGGCCGTCCAGCGGGACGCCCGTATCGCCCAGGCCGAGGCCAACCGGCTCGCCACCGAGGCCGAGCAGCAGGCCGCCGCGCGCATGGCGGAGGCCACCCGGGACAGTGAGATCCTCCAGGCCGGTTACCAGGCGGAGCGGGACAACGCCTCGGCGCGGGCCAAGCAGGCCGGTCCGCTGGCCGAGGCGGCCGCCCTCCAGGAGGTCGTCGTCCAGGAGACGCGGGTCGCGGAGTTGGCGGCGGCCCGGCGCGAGCAGCAGCTCCAGGCGGACGTCCGCAAGCCGGCCGACGCCAAGGCCTACGAGAAGCGGACCCTCGCCGAGGCCGAGCGCGACGCCCGTATCTCCGCCGCGCAGGCCAAGGCCAAGGAGACCGAGCTGGCGGCCGCCGCCGAGGCGACCGCGACGCAGGTCACCGGTGAGGCCGAGGCCGCCGCCCGGCAGGCCAAGGGACTCGCGGCGGCCGAGGCCACGCGGGCGAAGGGGCTCGCCGAGGCCGAGGGCATCAAGGCGCGCAGCGCCGCGCTGGCGGAGAACCAGGAAGCGGTGATCGCGCAGCAACTGGCCGAGCGGTGGCCGGAGATCGTGCAGGCGGGGGCGTCCGCCTTCGGAAACGTCGACAACATGGTGCTGCTCAACGGGGCCGACGGGATGGCGGACATGTTCGCCAAGGCGCTCACGATGGGCGGGACGGGGTTGGGGCTGGCTCGGCAGTTGCTGGCCTCGATGAACCAGAACGGGGTGCCCGCCGGCGGCTCGGCCGGGGTCAATGGGGTGCCGGTGGAGAAGACGGCCGTGGAGAAGGTGCAGGTCGACAGGGAGTCGTAGCGCCGTGGCTCCGGCCATGGGCGGGCAGCCGCAGGCGGGAGGTGGCTGAGCGCGCCCACGCGGCGGAGTCGCACCTCGACACACTGGCCCGCGCCCCTGACGGGGCGCGGGTTAGCGTGTGCGCTGTGACTTCCTTTGCCGAGCAGGACGCGCCGGGGCGCTACGGGCCCTCCGCCACCGCCGAGGCCGATCCCCGAGAGGTCGGGCGGGTGCGGACCGAGTACTCGCCCGCGTACGACGGGGATCCGGATCCCGGGGAGATCGTCTGGACGTGGGTGCCGTTCGAGGAGAACGACGGGCGGGGGAAGGACCGGCCCGTGCTGGTCGTGGCCCGGGAGGCCGGAGGGACCCTGCTCGCCGTGCAGTTGTCGAGCAAGCGGCACGACGGGGACCGGGAGTGGGTGCCGATCGGGAGCGGGCCGTGGGACCGGTCGGGGCGGGACTCGTGGGTGGACGTGGACCGGGTGCTGCGGCTGCACGAGGCGGGGATGCGGCGGGAGGCGTGCGCGTTGGACCGGATGCGGTTCAACTCCGTGGTGCACCGGCTGCGGGAACGGTACGGGTGGCGGTAGACGCGAGGGCCTGTCCGCTCGGTCTGTCGCTGTGAGGTCGCGGGCGGGCGGGTGCCCTTGTGCGGGTGCCCTTTTCTTCGGACACGCGCGCCCGTCCGCGACTCCTCAACGGCCTCGGTCACGGCGTGCGGCCGTCGCGCGGTCCGGTCAGCGGGACGGGGCTCCGGTGAGGACCTCCACCCGACCGGTGTCCAGCGAGTAGTAGGCGCTGACCACGGCCAGGTCTCCCTTGCGCACGAGCGGGGCGAGGTCCTTGTTGGACCGCAGGCCGGCGGAGGTCTGCTTCACGTGCACGCGGATCATGGCGTCGACCGGGTCGTCGGAGTCCTTGGAGGTCGCCTCGTAGGCCGGCCGCAGCGCTTCGGAGATCGCCTGGAGGTTGCCCGGCAACTCCTTGCCGTCGCGCATCGCTTCGTACGCGGCCTTGATGGCGCCGCAGCGCTGATGTCCCAGGACGACGATCAGCGGGGTCCCGGACGTCATGGGGCCGTACTCGACGGATCCGGTGACCACGGCGTCGACCACCTGACCGCCGGTGCGCATGACGAAGAGATCACCGAGCCCGGTGTCGAAGACCAGCTCCGGCGGCACCCGGGAGTCGATGCAGGAGAGGATCACGCCGAAGGGGTCCTGCTCCTCGGCGACGAACTCGCGGCGCTTCGGGTCACGGTCGGGGTGCTGCAGCTTCCCGTCGACCCAGCGCTTGTTGCCGTCCATCAGCCTCGCGAACGCGGCCCAGGGCGTCTCCGGCCTCGGGCTCGCCGCGGTCGAGGGGGTTTTCGCCGCGCCCACCACGTTCTTCTCCGCGCCGTCGGCCTTCGACGAACAGCCGGTGACGAGGGCTGTCGTGGCGGCCAGCAGCCCTCCGGCGAGTATGGCTCTGCGCTGCGGCTGTCCAGCACTGTTCATGGGTCTTGCGCCTTTCCGTGGGGGGTGCACACCAGGTGCTTGAAAGTTGGAGCGCACGCAATGTGCCAGACGTCCGTGGAGGTCGTGTGCGGCGACCGACAGCCGCGCTTCACAGTTATGTACGGCGATAACGGCGAGGTATCTGATGGGTCAGGGGAATCCCATGGGTGCCTCGCTTTGACACGTTCCGTCCGGCCGATGCCGTGACCCAACCGTGACCCGGGCCGCCGGGACTTCCATGGCCAAGCCGGCGGCCTGCGGCGCGAGTTGTGCTGTGGGAGGAGGGCTGCAGTTCGGCGACCGACTGGACCCCGACGCGCCGCCCGAGCGGCCGGGGGACGCCAAGGCCCACGCCGGGATCGGTCCCGTCACCATGGGCGCGACCACGGTCTGGGAACGATGGGACTTCATGCTGGAGGACGGCTCCGTCAACCCGGGCCAGATGCGGCGTACCGGTCCGCGCTGGACGCGATCCGTGACATCGGCGAGGCGTGCGCGGAGGCGTTCCGGCGTACGACGCGGAGGTGGCGGGGGCGGGAGCTGCGCGAACCGCTGGACAAGGCGCCGCTGGCGGTCCTCGCGGCGGCGGAGAAGGCCCTCGCCGACCTGCCGCCCACGACGGGTGACGGCACGTGAACGTCGGCCGGGCGGTCTGTCACGGTCGTTCGCGGGCTGTCCGGGCGGATCGCGCCGCCTACCGGAGCCGTGCGGGACCGGGGCTGAACGCTCGTTCAAAGGCGGTGCGGACCGTGGCACCCCGCGTGCGGTCCAGCACTCCGAACACCACGTGCGCGAAGCGGCCCTCGAACCGGCCGCCGTCCGTGAGCAGGGTACGGAAGGCGGTCGCCACCTGCGCCGGGTCGTTGCCGAAGACCCCGCAGCCCCAGGCGCCCAGGACCAGGCGGCGGTAGCCGTGCGCAGCGGCCGTCTCCAGGACGCGTTCCGCGCGTACGGCCAAGGCGCGCGGGAGTTCCTGGGCGCGCTCCGGCGTCGTACGGCGGACGACCGACGCGTTCGGGGCGGCCGAGGTGAGGAAGCCGGTCGTGTACGGGGTGTCGAGGAGGGTGCCCCGGTCGTCGCGGAAGACGGGGACGGCGGGTGAGTGGATGACCCGGTCCGTGTAGAACGGGTCGCGGTGGGCGCGGTGGTGGTCGTAGAAGGCCCGGGCCTCGCGGACGCAGGCGTAGAGGGCGGAGGCCCGGCAGAGGGCCTCCTCCTGGGCCTGGGCGCCGTTGAGGTAGCCGCCGCCGGGGTTGCGCGCGGAGGAGAAGTTGAGGACGGCCACGGGGGTGGCGCCGGTGGCCGTCAGGCGGTGGGCGGCCTCCAGGCTGCTCTCGCCCGTGACCTCGACCGTCGACGGGACGGGGTCGACCGGTGGGATCGGCACCGGGGCCGGGCCGTAGAGGCGGGTGCCGGACCGTGCGGCCTCGATCTCGGCCGTGAGGGAGACCTCGTGGCCGGCGGGGGCGCGGTAGCCGCCCGCCGCGACGATCTGCTCGGTCTCGTGTGCGATTCCGCGGAGGCGGGCGCTCATCGCGTCACCGCCGTGTGCTCCGCGGGCTCCACGTACTCCATGGGCTCCGTGTACTCCATGGGCTCCGCGTACTCCGTGTGCTCCGCGAGCGCTGCCCGCGCGTGCTCCCCCGTCGTGCTCATGGGCGCATCCTGGACGATGCTGGTGAGTGACCACAACGGAATTTCCTCGAGTGAATGACCCGGTACGGGTACGGGAAGAGGTGCCAGGAGTCCCCG
The DNA here is from genome assembly GCF_033794485.1 of Streptomyces sp. MB09-02B. NCBI lineage: Bacteria > Bacillati > Actinomycetota > Actinomycetes > Kitasatosporales > Streptomycetaceae > Streptomyces > Streptomyces sp. MB09-02B. Next base: position 6,832 of record NZ_JARGEE010000018.1, on the reverse strand, counting down.
GAAACGGAGATCACCGATCCGCATTGCCACGATGTGCCCCCTTGTGCGAATGCGGCGCGAGGGTTTTGGGTGGGACGAGCGCTGCCGGTCCGGCCCCACCGGGCGGGGATCGGCGGCTTGGCTGACGAGATGGCATCTCAGGAGGATCCCGACATGTCAGATTCGACGAGTGGCTGTACGGAGCACCGCTCCCCGGTCACCGAGGCGGAGGTGGAGGCCCTGGTACGGGGCATCTGCTTCAAGACCGGCCCACCCCGCACCCTCGGTGTCGAGCTGGAATGGCACGTCCACGAGCTGCGTGACCCACGGCTCCCGGCAACACCCGAACGACTCGAAGCGGCCTACGCCGCACTGCGGACCCTGACCCTGAACTCGGCCCTCACCGTCGAACCCGGCGGCCAGCTGGAGCTCAGCTCGGCACCGGCCGGCTCCCTGATGGAGTGCGTCGGGTCCGTCTCGGCCGACCTCACCGCCGTACGCGCGACACTGCGCGAGGCGGACCTCGGCATCAGCGGCTACGGCCACGAACCCTGGAACCCCCCGACCCGCTACCTCCACGAACCCCGCTACGACGCGATGGAGATCTATCTCGACCGCTTCGGGCCCGAGGGGCGGGCCATGATGTGCTCCTCCGCCTCGGTGCAGGTGTGTCTCGACGCCGGGTACGAGGAGCCGGGCCCCCTCGGCCACCAGCGGCGCTGGTGGCTGTCGCACCAGCTGGGCGCCGTACTGGTGGCGGCGTTCGCGCACTCCCCGCTGGCGCGCGGCAAGGTCACCGGATGGCGTTCGACCCGGCAGGCGCTGTGGGCCGCCATGGACCCCGGGCGCACGGACGCGCCCTCGCTCGACGGCGACCCGCGCACGGCGTGGGCCCGGCTGGTACTGGACGCGCCCGTGATGTGCGTCCGCGCCGACGAGGGCCCCTGGGGTGTGCCCGGAGCGATGACGTTCCGGGAGTGGACGCGGTCCGACACCCCGCCGAGCCGCGCCGACCTCGACTACCACCTGACGACGCTGTTCCCTCCGGTGCGCCCGCGCGGCCATCTGGAGTTCCGGATGATCGACGCGCAGCCGGGCGAGGACGGGTGGATCGTGCCGCTCGCCGTGACGGCGGCTCTGTTCGAGGACCCGGCGGCCGCCGAGACCGCCTACCGGACCGTCAAGCCCCTCGCGGAACGGGCCGGTTCGCAACCGCCACCACGCAATCCGCTGTGGGAGGCGGCCTCCCGGGACGGGCTGGCCGATCCCGAACTGCGGGAGGCGGCGGTCGTCTGCTTCGCGGCGGCGGCCGAGGCGCTGCCCAGACTCGGGGCGAGCTCCGAGGTGCTGGACGCGGTCGCGGCGTACACCGACCGCTATGTGGCCCGGGGCCGCTGCCCCGCCGACGATCTGCTCGACCTGTTCCACGGGAAGGACCTCCCCGCATGACCGCACCGCAGACGCCGGCCCCGGCGGCCGACGCCGACCCCGACATACTCCGGGAGCGCGCGCTGGCGGCGCTGACCACCGCCCGGGCCCGCACCGCGCTCCTGACCACCGCCGTCGACGACCCCGATCTCACCGCGCAGCACTCGCCGCTGATGTCGCCCCTGGTGTGGGACCTCGCCCACATCGGCAACCAGGAGGAGCTGTGGCTGCTGCGGAACGTCGCCGGACGGGAGGCGATGCGGCCCGAGATCGACGGGCTGTACGACGCCTTCGAGCACCCGCGCGCCGAGCGGCCCTCGCTGCCGCTCCTGCCGCCCGAGGAGGCCCGGCGCTATCTGGCGGAGGTGCGGGGGCGGGCTCTGGACGTGTTGGAGAGCACCGACTTCCACGGCACCCGGCTCACCGACGCGGGCTTCGCCTTCGGCATGATCGCCCAGCACGAACAGCAGCACGACGAGACGATGCTGATCACTCATCAGCTCCGCAAGGGGCCTGCGGCGCTGTCTGCGCCGGACCCGGAGCCGGTACCGCTGTACACCGGCCCGCCCGAAGTCCTCGTGCCCGGCGGGGAGTTCGCGATGGGCACCTCGACCGAGCCGTGGGCGCTGGACAACGAGCGGCCGGCGCACCGGCGGACCGTTCCCGCTTTCCACATCGACACCACGCCGGTGACGAACGGCGCGTACCAGGCGTTCATCGAGGACGGCGGCTACGACGACGAGCGCTGGTGGACGGCCGAGGGCTGGGACCACATCCGCGCGCACGGCATCCACGCGCCGCTGTTCTGGCGGCGCGACGGCCGGCAGTGGCTGCGACGGCGCTTCGGGGTCACCGAGGTCGTACCGGCCGACGAACCGGTGCTGCACGTGTGCTGGTACGAGGCCGACGCGTACGCCCGCTGGGCGGGGCGGCGGCTGCCCACGGAGGCCGAGTGGGAGAAGGCCGCCCGCCACAACCCGGTCACCGGCCGCTCCCGCCGTTACCCGTGGGGCGACGCCGATCCGGAGCCCGAGCACGCCAACCTGGGGCAGCGGCATCTGCGCCCGGCACCGGCCGGCAGCTATCCGGCAGGGGAATCACCGCTGGGTGTACGGCAGTTGATCGGTGACGTGTGGGAGTGGACGTCGAGCGACTTCCTGCCCTACCCGGGGTTCACGGCGTTCCCGTACAAGGAGTACTCGGAGGTGTTCTTCGGCCCCGAGTACAAGGTGCTGCGCGGTGGCGCGTTCGCCGTGGACCCGGTGGCGTGCCGGGGGACGTTCCGCAACTGGGACTATCCGATCCGGCGGCAGATCTTCAGCGGCTTCCGCACCGCCCGGGACGCCTCTTCGGAGGTCCGCTGATGTGCCGTCATCTCGCTTATCTCGGGCCGGAATCGGCGCTGGGCAGGGTGCTGGTGGATCCGCCGCACAGCCTGTTCCGCCAGTCGTGGGCGCCGCGGCGGCAGCGGCACGGGACGGTCAACGCCGATGGGTTCGGGGTCGGTTGGTACGCCGAGGGCGACCCGGTGCCGGGGCGCTACCGCCGGTCCGGACCCATCTGGGGGGACCTGTCCTTCACCGACCTGGCCCGGGTGGTCCGTTCCGGGGCGCTGCTGGCCGCCGTACGGGACGCCACGGTGCCGGGGGCGGACAACGAGGCCGCCGCGGCGCCGTACGCCGCCGGGCCCTGGCTGTTCAGCCACAACGGGGCGGTCGCCGGCTGGCCCCGGTCGCTCGGGCACCTCGCGGACGGTCTGCCCGCCGCGGAACTGCTCTCGATGGAGGCCCGCAACGACTCCGCGCTCGTGTGGGCGCTGGTCCTCAACCGGCTGCGCGCGGGCGACGAGGAGGGCCAGGCGCTGGCCGACACGGTGCTCGACGTCGCCCGGGCGGCTCCCGGCTCGCGGCTCAACCTGCTCCTGACCAACGGGGAGGCGATCGCGGCGACCGCCTGGGGCGACACGCTCTGGTACCTCGCCGAGCCCGGCCGCAGCACGGTCGTGGCGTCCGAGCCGTACGACGACGACCCGCACTGGGTGGAGGTCCCGGACCGCACGCTGCTGGCGGCGAGCCGTACGGACGTCCTGCTCACCCCGCTCAAGGAGCTGGAGGAACCCAGCCGCCCGCACGACGAGTCCGCCTCCGCACCGCCGAAGGAGCCTTCCGCGTGAGCCCGTTCGTTCTCACCCGCACCCTGCCCGAGGACGCCACCGACGCGGCCCTGCGCGCCGATGTCCTGGAGGGCCTGACCCGCACCCCGAAGACGCTGCCGCCCAAGTGGTTCTACGACGCGCGCGGCAGTGAACTGTTCGAGAAGATCACCGAGTTGCCCGAGTACTACCCGACCCGTGCCGAGCGGGAGATCCTCGTCGGCCGGGCGGGCGAGATCGCCGCGGCGAGCGGTGCGCGCACCCTGGTCGAGCTGGGGTCCGGCTCCTCCGACAAGACCCGGCACCTGCTGGACGCGATGCCGGGCCTGCACACGTACGTGCCGGTCGACGTGAGCGAGAGCGCGCTGCGGCAGGCCGGCGAGGCGCTGGTCGCCGAGCGGCCGGGGCTGAACGTGCACGCCCTGATCGCCGACTTCACCGCCGGGCTCGAACTGCCCGAGACGCCGGGGCCGCGTCTGGTGGCGTTCCTGGGCGGCACGATCGGCAATCTGGTGCCCGTGGAGCGCGCCGCGTTCCTGGCCGCCGTACGGGCCCTGCTGGCGCCGGGGGACGCGCTGCTGCTGGGCACGGACCTGGTCAAGGACGAGGCGGTGCTGGTCGCCGCGTACGACGACGCGGCCGGGGTGACGGCCGAGTTCAACAAGAACGTCCTCGACGTGGTCGACAGGGAGCTGGGGGCGGACTTCGACGCCGACGCCTTCGACCATGTCGCCCTCTGGAACGCGGAGTGCGAGTGGATCGAGATGCGGCTGCGGTCCCGTACGGCGCAGACCGTGAAGATCCAGGCGCTGGATCTCGCGGTCGATTTCGAGGCCGGGGAGGAGCTGCGGACGGAGGTCTCGGCGAAGTTCAGGAGGGAGGGGGTGCGGGGCGAACTGGGTTCTGTAGGGCTGGAGTTGACCCATTGGTGGACGGATGAGCAGGGGCGGTTCGCGTTGTCGTTGAGCGGGGTGGGGTAGGAGCGCGGTGAGGTGCGTTGTCGGGTGCGGCCCGGTGGGGCTTCTCGCGCAGTTCCCCGCGCCCCTAAAAGACCAGGCCCCTGCGGGCCTGAAAAGCACGGGGCGTAGCCCCGGCTTTTCAGGGGCGCGGGGAACTGCGCGACCAGCCCCCACTCACCCGCACCCGGCGACGAAACAGGCACCCCCACCCCGCCCCCTCGCGAACCGGCGGGGCCTGAGGCACCGTGGAGTGACGTGTGGCGCATCTGCCACCGGTGGAGCACGCGACAAGGAGAACCCGCATGACCGACCACGTGTACCGGGTCACCGAGATCGTCGGCAGTTCGGGCGAGAGCGTCGACCACGCCATCCGCAACGGCGTCGCCCGCGCCGCCCAGACCCTGCGCAACCTCGACTGGTTCGAGGTGACGCAGGTCCGGGGGCACATCGAGGACGGGCAGATCGCGCACTACCAGGTAGGCCTCAAGGTCGGTTTCCGGCTGGACGACGCCGAATGACGGACCGCCGCGACGGTCCGGCCTGAGGGCCCCCGGCCCTCAGGTCCGGCCCTCCCGTTCCTGCGCCACCTTCAGCGCGGCGGAGGTCGCGGCCCAGCGCGCCCGTACGACCGTGAAGCCCGCCCGCTCCGCGTCCTCGCAGACCAGTTCGTCGTCGTCCACGAGGACGCGGATCTCGCGCGTCCGGGCGAGGTCGCGGAGGATCTCCAGCTTGGTGCGGCGGGCGGGCCTGCGGTCGTTGTTGCGGCGCATCCAGATCCGCCCTTCCGGCAGCCCCTGCGCGGCGAGCCAGTCGACGGTGTCGCGGCGGCAGCGTTCGGGGCGCCCGGTCAGATACACCACCTCGCACTCCTCGGCGCTCTCCCGCGCGAGCGCGACGCCCTCGGCCAGCGGCGGGTCCTGCGGGGCGGCGGCGAAGAACGCGTCCCAGTCGCGCGGGCTGCGCTCCAGGAACCGCTGCCGGTGCGCGGTGTCGGCGAGAGTGTTGTCCAGGTCGAATACGGCGAGGGGCCGGTCGTTGTCGGTCACGGCACCAGCCTAGGCAGCGGCTGACTCGTGTCGTCCGTCGTCGCTTCACACAACAACCACGAACCCCGCCAGCAGCTTGAGGTTTCAAACGTTAGGGTCGTCATCTCTCCCCCCACCCAGCACAGGAGAATCGGCGTGCCTGACGGCGAAGTGATCGTGATCGGCGGCGGATACGGAGGCATCCGCCTCGCCAGACAACTGGACGGGATCGCACGGGTCACCCTCGTGGACCGCAAGGAGGTCTTCTTCCACCGCATCGCCGCGCTACGCGCCGGCGTGCACGAGGCATGGACGACCACCCCCTTCATCCCGTACGACCGACTGCTGCGCCACGGCCGAGTGGTCGTGGGCAAGGCGGTCGACATCGACACCGGCGAGCGCCGGGTGAAGCTCGCCACGGGTGAGCGGCTGCCGTACGACGTGGTGGTGATCGCGACCGGCGCGGACTATCCCGAGCCGGCCCGCTTCCTGGGCACCACCCCCGAGGAGGCGGGCAAGACCTTCGCCGCGCACCAGGAGAGCGTGGCGGCCGCCGAGCACGTCCTGGTCGTCGGCGGCGGGCCCGGCGGTGTGGAGCTCGCCGCCGAGATCCGGCTGGCCCGGCCGGACGCGCGGGTCACCCTCGCGCACGCCGGATCGGAGCTGCTCAGTTCCACCGGCAGCAAGTGGGCGGGCCGACGGGCCCTGACCTGGCTGGAGTCGCACGACGTCGAGGTACGGCTCGACTCGTTCGTCTCCCAGGGACCCGACTTCGGCACGTACCGGGACGGCCGGGGCGGTCTCTTCGAGGCGGACCTCGCGTTCTGGGCCAACGGCACCACCCCGAACACACTCTGGCTGCGGCTGGCCGGCCACGGGGCGTGGCTGAACGCGGCCGGGCAGGTCAAGGTCGACCGGATGCTGCGGGTCGACGGGCGGCTCGACGTGTTCGCGGTCGGTGACGTGAACGATGTGAGCGAGCTGAAGGTCTCCCCCGTCGCGTTCGCCCAGGCGGACATCGCCGCGCACAACATCCGCGCGTACCTGGAGAGTTCGGGCAGGCACCGCAAGGAACCGCGACTGTACCGGCCGATCCGGCGGACCCCGCTGATCATTCCCTTCGGTTCGGCCGACGGGATCACGCTGGTGCCGGTGCCGGGGGGTGAGACGGCAGTACTGGGGTCGCGGACGTCGACACTGGCGAAGGCGAAGACCCTGATGACGCCGTAGTTGCCTGTCTCTTAAACAAAACTGACCCTGCCAAAGAAAACCCCGTTGGAAACCCGCGG